>DATIMX010000478.1:0-8901 GCA_035474935.1 Geodermatophilus sp.
ACGATCGCCGGCACCGTGGCGGGGTCCAGCGCGCGCACGACCGCGGCCACGTAGTCGGCCTCGACGTCGTCCCCGAGGGTCAGCCAGTCGTCGGACGTCGCCACCTCGCGCGCCGGGCCGACGGCGGCGATCGCGGCCTCGATCTCCCGGTCGGCCGGTGGCACCAGCTGCGCGCCGTCGTCCAGGTAGACCTTGTAGCCGTTGTCGTCGGGCGGGTTGTGGCTGGCGGTGACCATCACCCCGGCCGCGCACCCCAGGTGCCGGACGGCGAAGGACAGCACCGGCGTCGGCAGCGGCCGCGGCAGCACCTGGACGGCGAACCCCGCGCCGGCCAGCACCGCGGCGGAGACCCGGGCGAACTCGTCGGAGCGCCGGCGTGCGTCGAAGCCGATGACCACGCCGCCGCCCGCGTGCCCGGCGTCGGCCAGCCAGCGGCCCAGGCCGGCGGCCGCGCGGGTGACCACGGCGGCGTTCATCCCGGCCGGCCCGGCGCGCAGCGGACCGCGCAGCCCGGCGGTGCCGAAGGTCAGCGGCCCGGCGAAGCGGCGCTCCAGCTCCGTCCGGTTCCCGGCCTCGATCAGCGCCTCGATCTCCGCCCGGTCGCCGTCGTGCGGGTCGGCGTCCGCCCAGGCCCGGGCGGTCTCGAGCAGGGTCACGTCTCCTCCTCGCTGACGCTCGTCGGAGCCGTGACCCGGGGTGCAGCACCCTGGGTCACGTGCCCTCCTCGAAGTGCTCGGCGTCGAAGCCGGCCGTCGTGAACTCGCCGCCGACACGGCCGTGCACCGGGTCGGCGACATCGGGCTCGCCGTGCACCGCGACGAGGGCCGCCGCGTACGCCTCGGCGTCGTCGGCCGGCTCGTAGCCCAGCGCCCGGGCCGCGGTGAGGTCCCACCAGCCGCGGGTGTTGGCCGAGACACCCCACACCACGGCGAACCCGGGGGAGGGCGCCCGCAGCGCGGCGTCGACCAGCGACACCTGGTCGCGGGGGGAGAGCCACGTCGACAGGTGACGGGTCGTCGTCGGCTCGGGGGCTGCGGTGCCGATCCGCAGGCAGACGACGTCCAGGCCGTACCGGTCGGCGTACAGCGCACCGAGCGCCTCCACCGCCACCTTCGACACCCCGTAGAAGGTGTCCGGCCGCGCGATGCCGTCGTCCTCCCGGAGCAGTCCGGACGTCGGCCGCGGGGTGAAGCCGGTGGCGTGGTTGCTCGACGCCAGCACCACCCGGGGGACGCCGGCCCGCCGCGCCGCCTCCAGCACGCAGTGGGTGCCGTCGATGTTGGCGTGCGAGACCGCCGCCCACGTCGACTCGCCGGAGACGCCGGCCAGGTGGACGACGGCGGTGGCGCCGGAGACGGCCTCCGCCATCGCGGCCGGGTCGGTGACGTCGGCGACCACGTGCTCCTCGCCGGGACGGGGGTCGGGGACCGGGACGACGTCGAGCGAGCGCAGCGCCCAGCCGCGCTCGGGCAGCCCGCCGCGCAGCACCGCGCCGATCCGCCCGACCGCACCGGTGAGCAGCACCGGACCCGTCACGGCAGCCGCCCGATGAACTCGACGAGGAACTCGCCCAGCCGGCCGGCCGCTGCCGTGCCGGCGGCGAGCACCTCCTCGTGGTCGAGCTTCTCGCCGGTGATGCCGGCCGCGGCGTTGGTGACCATCGACAGCCCCAGCACCTCGAGCCCCGCGGCCCGGGCCGCGATCGCCTCGAGCGCCGTCGACATGCCCACCAGGTCCGCGCCGAGCGTGCGCAGCATCCGGATCTCGGCCGGCGTCTCGTAGTGGGGTCCCGGCAGCGCCGCGTAGACGCCGTCGGTCAGCGACGGGTCCAGCTCGCGGGCCAGCGACCGCAGCCGGGCCGAGTACAGGTCGGTGAGGTCGACGAAGGTGGCGCCGACCAGCGGGGAGCGGGCGGTGAGGTTGAGGTGGTCGCTGATGAGCACCGCCTGGCCGACCCGGTGCTCGGGGGCCAGCCCGCCGGCGGCGTTGGTGAGGACGACGGTGCGCACCCCCGCGGCGGCCGCCGTCCGGACGCCGTGCACGACGGGCTCGACGCCCCGGCCCTCGTACAGGTGGGTGCGGCCGAGGAAGAGCAGCACCCTGCGGTCACCCACGCGCACCGAGCGGACCTCACCGCCGTGGCCGACCGCGGTGGGGGCGGCGAAGCCGGGCAGCTCCCCGATGGCGACGCTGGCCTCGACGGTGCCGAAGGCGTCCGCGGCCGGCGCCCAGCCCGACCCCATGACGACGGCCACCTCGTGGCCGCTGCCGAGGGCGCTGGTCAGGTCGTCGGCCGCGCGGGCGGCCAGGGCGGCGGGGTCGGTGGCGGGGGGTGCACTCACGAGCGGACGCTAACGCAGCGCTCGCGTCGGTGACGGGGCACACGTGCCCCAGCTGTCCCGTTGCGGGCGTGTCCGCTGGAGGCGGGGGAGCGGGAGGCCGAGTGTGTCGGGGTGCAGCGCATCGACATCGACGGCGTCCCCGTCTTCACCGCCGACGGCCCGGCACGGACCACCGCCGCCCTCGTGTTCGGGGTCGGGCTCCGCGACGAGACGTTCGCGACCATCGAGGTCACCCACCTCGTCGAGCACCTCGCGATGGGTGCACTGCCCAAGTCGCACCTGCGGTGCAACGCGGTGACCGACGTCGACACCACGACCTTCTACGCGACCGGCCGTCCGGAGGCCGTGGGCGCGTTCCTCGAGGGCATCTGCCGGGCGCTGGCCGACCTGCCCACCGAGCGGATGGACCTCGAGGTCGGCGTCCTGCAGGCGGAGAACTGCTCCACCGCCCACTCCACCCTCGGCGCGCTGTGGGCCGCCCGCTTCGGCCTGACCGGCCCGGGCCTGGCCGTCGCCGACGGGCCGGGCCCGGAGTACCTCACCGAGGAGACCGTGCGGGCGCACGCCCGCCGCTGGTTCGTCCGCGACAACGCCGCGCTGTGGTGCGCCGGGCCGCTGCCCGCCGGACTGCGGCTGCCGCTCCCGAGCGGCCCCCGTCCCGAGCGCCCCGCCCCGGCGCCGCGGCCGCAGACCGGGCCGGTGTGGACTCAGGGCCACGGCGCCGGCGTCGGCCTGCTGCTGTCCGCGGGCGGCGCGGCCGACCCCGCGCTGACCATCGGCATCGAGGTGCTCAAGGAGCGGCTGCGCGACACCGCCCGCCTCGCCCGCGGGCTGAGCTACTCCGTCGACTCGATGGCCCTCGACATCACGGCCGACCGGCGCGAGGTCGCCGTCGTCCTCGACGCCCGGGAGGGGCAGGAGGCGGCCGTCGCCGGCCTGCTCTGGCAGGCCTACACGGAGCTGTGCGCGTCCGGCCCGACCGCCGAGGAGCTCGCGCACGCGGTGGCCGGCTTCGAGGAGGAGCTGGACGCCGACGAGCGTGCCGTCGTGGAGTCCGAGCTCGCCGACGCCGCCTACTGCGCGGTGAGCGGCCTGCCGTTCCGCCCGGTGCAGGACGTGCTGGCGGCCTGGCGGACGACGCCCGGCGAGCGCGTGGCGGCGGCGCTGCAGGGCTCCTGGCCGACGGCGATCCTGTACGTGCCCGAGGAGGTCGACTACGCCGGTCCGGGCGGGCCGGTCGAGCGCCGCTACGTGTGCAACCTGCAGACCCGGCTGCCGGTGGGGGAGACCTTCCGGCCCTCCGCGCTGGCCCGGCTGTTCTCCCGGGAGAGCCGGGTCGCCCTCGTCGTCGGCGAGCGCGAGCTGGCCCACCGCGACAGCGACGGCGACGTCCACACCATCCCGTGGGAGCTGGTCGAGGCCGCGCTGCCGACCCAGGACGGCCGGGCCGTCTTCGTCGTCGGGCGCAACCTGTGCAGCGCCGTCGTGGACGAGGAGCGGTTCGGACGGCGGGCGGTGGCGGCCGTGCAGGCGCGGGTGCCCGCCGCCCGCTGGCTGCCGCGTCCGAGGACCGCGGGGGACGACCTGGTCACGGCCGCTTCTCCGCCGCCCGTGACGGCGGCCCGCCGGTAGCAGAAGGACCCCGTCCTCCTCACCCCTCGCATGCTCGGGGTGAGCCTCGGGACGGGGCCGCTCACCCCGGCGGCCGGGACGGCTGCTCGTCCCTAGACTCCCCGGCGTGGAGATCCCGTTCCGGTCCTCCGAGCGAGCCAGCCTCGGCGTCGAGTGGGAGCTGCAGCTCGTCGACCTGCAGACGCGGGAGCTGACCTCGGGGGCCGTGGAGATCCTCGAGGAGCTCCGGCCCGAGGGCGCCGAGGAGCACCCCAAGGCCAAGCACGAGCTGCTGCAGTCGACCATCGAGATCATCACCGGCATCTGCAGCACCGTCGCCGAGGCCAAGGCCGACCTCGCCGGCACCCTCGCCGAGGTGCGGGCCGCCGCCGAGCGCCGCGGGCTGGGCGTGATGTGCGCCGGCACTCACCCGATCACCGACTGGCAGACGCAGCAGATCTCGCCCAAGGAGCGCTACCTGCAGCTGGTCGAGAAGATGCAGTGGCTGGCCCGCCGGCTGCAGATCTTCGGCGTCCACGTGCACGTCGGCGTCCGCGCGCCGGAGAAGGCGATCCCCATCGTCAACGCGCTCACCCAGTACGTGCCGCACTTCCTGGCGCTCTCGGCGTCCTCCCCGTTCTGGGTCGGCTGCGACACCGGGCTGGCCTCGGCCCGCTCCAAGGTCTTCGAGGGGATGCCGACCGCCGGCCTGCCCTACCAGCTGTCGGGCTGGGACCGGTTCGAGGAGTACATGGAGACGCTGATCTCCACGCACGCCATCGAGAGCGTCCGCGAGGTGTGGTGGGACATCCGCCCGCACCCGGACTTCGGCACCGTCGAGCTGCGCATCTGCGACGGACTGCCCACCCTCGACGAGATCGGCGCGGTCGCGGCGCTCTCGCAGTGCCTGGTCGAGCAGTTCGACACCCAGCTCGACCGCGGCTACACCCTGCCGGTGCCGGCCTCCTGGGTGCTGCAGGAGAACAAGTGGCGGGCGGCGCGCTACGGGCTGGACGCCGACATCGTCGTCGACGAGAAGGGCACCGTGCGGCCGGTGCGCCAGGCGATCACCGACCTGGTCGAGGAGCTCGTGCCCACCGCCCACCGGCTGGGCTGCGAGGCCGAGCTGGCCGACGTGGCGCGCATCCTGGCCGTCGGGGCCTCCTACCAGCGGCAGCGCGCGGTCGCCGCAGCGCACGACGGCGACCTGACCGCCGTCGTCGACAGCCTGCAGGCCGAGCTGCGGAACGGCCTGCCCGCCAGCGGTCCCGCCGGCCTCCCGGCCGGGCCGGTGCCCGGCCCGGCCCAGTGCACCGGGGGCCATGCCGCATGAGGAGCGCGCGGCGTGAGGAGCGCAGCGGCATGAGGGGCACTGCCGCATGACCCAGTTCCCGGAGAAGCTGGGGACGGCGGTCGACGAGTGGGTCGCCGAGAAGCACCCGCAGCTGGTCTCGGTGCGCCGGCACCTGCACGCCCACCCGGAGCTGGCCTTCGCCGAGTTCGAGACGACGTCCTTCCTCGAGCAGCGGCTGCGCAGCGCCGGCCTGGAGCCCAAGCGGCTGCCCACCGGCACCGGGCTCGTGGTCGAGGTCGGTTCCGGCGACCCGACGGTGGTGCTGCGCGCCGACATCGACGCGCTGCCGCTGGCCGACCTCAAGGACGTCCCCTACGCCTCGACCCGCGAGAACACCTGCCACGCCTGCGGGCACGACGTGCACACCACCGTCGCCCTCGGCGTCGTGCTGGCGCTGGCCGCGATCGACGACCTGCCCGGCACCGTGCGCTGCGTCTTCCAGCCGGCCGAGGAGACCGTGCCCGGCGGCGCCACCGAGGTGGTCGCGGCCGGTGTGCTCGAGGGTGCCTCCCGGGCCTTCGCCCTGCACTGCGACCCGTCCATCCCGGCCGGCAGCGTCGGCCTGCGCACCGGCGCGATCACCGCCGCCTGCGACCGGATGGACGTCACCCTCACCGGCCCCGGCGGGCACACCGCCCGTCCCCAGCTGACCGTCGACCTGGTCGACGCCCTCGGCCGGCTGATCACCGACCTGCCGGCGCTGCTGTCCCGGCAGGTCGACCCGCGCGCCGGCATGTCGCTGGTCTGGGGCGCGGTCAACGCCGGGGTCGCGGCCAACGCCATCCCGCAGCGCGGTCACCTGCGCGGCACGGTGCGGATGCTCGACCGCGACACCTGGCAGGACGCCGAGGCGCTGCTGCGCTCGCTGGTCGAGCGGGTCGCCGCCACCACCGGGGCCGACGTGGACGTCGACTACGTGCGCGGGGTGCCACCCGTGGTGAACGACCCGCGGGCGGTCGCGCTGCTGCGCTCGGCGGCGCTGGAGACGGTCGGCACCGAGGGGCTGCGGCTGTCCCCGCAGAGCATGGGCGGTGAGGACTTCGGCTGGTTCGCCGACGTCCTGCCCATCGCGCTCGCCCGGCTGGGCACCCACGGTGGCGGCGCGCCGCTGGACCTGCACCGGGGCACCTTCGACGTCGACGAGCGGGCGATCTCGGTCGGCGTGCGGCTGATGGCCCGCACCGCGCTGCACGCGCTGTCCGCCGACGCGGGCGCACCGCCTCCCGGCCCGACGCCGCACCCGAGCGGTTCCGGTCGGGGTGCGCGACGGTAGACACTGACGCCGATCCACTGAGGGGAGCCCGATGATGCGTTCCACCGATCAGCAGGCCGCGGCACCGGCCGACGCCGAGGTACCGGCCGAGCACGAGGTCCCCGACGACCTCCCGCTCGCCGCCGGGTTCCCGGCCGCGACCCGGGAGGCGTGGCGTGAGCTGGTCGCCGGGGTGCTGCGCAAGGCCGGGCGCGAGGACCTGCCCGACCCGGTCGAGGACGCGCTGCGGGTGCCGGTGGCCACCGGCGTCAGCGTGGCCCCGCTCTACACCGCCGAGGACGCCGGCGACCTGCCCACCGCGGTCGGCGTCCCGGGGCTGACGCCCTTCGTGCGGGGCTCGCGGCCCGGTGCGACCGGCGAGGTGCCCGGCGGCTGGGACGTCCGCCAGCGGCACGCCCACCCCGACGTCGCGCTGACCAAGGAGGCGATCGCCGCCGACCTGGAGAACGGCGTCACCTCGCTGTGGCTGCAGCTCGGCGAGGGGGCGGTCCCGGTCGACGCGCTCGGCGACGTCCTGGCCGACGTCTACCTCGACCTCGCGCCGGTGTCGGTCTCCGGTGGCCCGGCTGCCGCGGAGGCACTGCTCGCCCACGTCGCCGGCCGCACCGACCTCGCACCCGGCGGCTCGCTGGGCCTGGACCCGCTCGGCGTGCAGGCCGCCTCGGGGGAGGAGCAGGACCTCACCGGGCTGGCCGACGTCGCCCGCCGGGCGCCCGCAGGCTGGCGCACCGTCGTCGTCGACGCCACGGTCTTCCACGACGCCGGCGCCTCCGCCGTCGAGGAGCTCGGCTGCTCGCTGGCCGCGGGTGCGGCCTACCTGCGGGCGCTGACCGACGGCGGGCTCTCGACCGACGAGGCCTTCGCCGCGCTCGAGTTCCGCTACGCGGCCAGCGCCGACCAGTTCACGACGATCGCCGCGCTGCGCGCCGCCCGCCGGCTGTGGGACCGGGTCGGTGAGGTCAGTGGCGCCTCGCCCGACGCGCGCGCCCAGCGGCAGCACGCCGTCACCTCCTCGGTGATGGCGACCCGGCGCGATCCGTGGGTCAACATGCTGCGGACGACGGTCGCCTGCTTCGCGGCCGGCGTGGGCGGGGCCGACGTCGTCACCGTGCAGCCCTTCGACGCCGCCCTCGGCCTGCCCGACGCCTTCTCCCGGCGGATCGCCCGCAACACGCAGAACCTGCTGGTCGAGGAGGCGCACCTCGCCCGCGTGCTCGACCCGGCCGGCGGTTCCTGGTACGTCGAGGCGCTCACCGACGCCCTGGCGGAGGCCGCCTGGAGCTGGTTCACCGAGATCGAGCGGGCCGGCGGGCTGGCCGCCGCCCTGGGCTCGGGCCTGGTCCGCGACCGGATCGCCGCCGCGTGGGACGCCCGCGCCGAGCGGCTGGCGCACCGCACCGACGCCATCACCGGGGTCAGCGAGTTCCCCAACCTCACCGAGAAGCTCCCCGAGCGGCAGCCCGCCGCGGACCTGCACCCGAACGGGGGGCTGCCGCGGGTGCGGGCGGCGCAGGCGTTCGAGGAGCTGCGCGACCGCGCCGACGCCGCCCGGCGGGCGGGGTCGGAGCCGAGGGTCTACCTCGCCACCATCGGCCCGATCGCCCGGCACACCGCGCGCGCCACCTTCGCCGGCAACCTGTTCCAGGCCGGGGGGGTGGCGACGCCCTCGGGCGACGGTGCCTCCGGTCTCGCCGACGCGGGGACGACGGTCGCCTGCATCTGCGGCACCGACAGGGACTACGCGGAGTCCGCGGCGGCACTCGCCGCGGAGCTGCGCGCCGCCGGAGCCACCGCGGTGTGGCTGGCCGGCAAGCCGTCGCTCGCGGTCGACGGCGTCGACGGGTACGTGTACGCCGGGTGCGACGCGCTCGACGTCCTGCAGCGAGTCCACGAGCAGCTGGGAGTCCCCGCATGAGCACGATCCCCGACTTCGGCGGCGTCGAGCTGGGCCGCCCCGCGGCGGCCGCATCGGTCGACGACTGGGCCAAGGCCTTCAAGGAGGCGACCGGCCGCGGCGTGGAGGAGGCCGCCTGGGAGACCCCCGAGGGCATCGCCGTCCCGCCGCTGTTCACCCCTGCGGCCCTGCAGGGTCTGGACTTCCTCTCGACCTACCCCGGACTGCCGCCGTACCTGCGCGGGCCCTACCCGACGATGTACACGACGCAGCCGTGGACGGTCCGCCAGTACGCGGGCTTCTCGACCGCGGCGGAGTCCAACGCCTTCTACCGGCGCAACCTCGCCGCGGGGCAGAAGGGCCTGTCGATCGCCTTCGACCTGCCCACCCACCGGGGCTACGACTCCGACCACCCGCGCGTGGTGGG
>DATIMX010000479.1:0-15580 GCA_035474935.1 Geodermatophilus sp.
GGGCCCGCTCGCGGGGCTGACCGTCGTGGAGCTGACGTCGACGTTCCTCGGCCCGTACTGCGCGGTGCTCATGGCGCAGATGGGGGCGAGGGTGGTCAAGGTCGAGCCGCCGGGGGGCGACATCATCCGCGGCGTCGGCGACGAGAACGGCTCCGGGCTCGGTCCGGCGTTCCTGACGTTCAACCGGGGCAAGGAGTCCGTCGTCCTCGACCTGACGACGCCGGCCGGGCGCGCGGCCCTCGACCGGCTGGTCGACGAGGCCGACGTCGTCCTGCACAACATGCGGCCGCGGGCCGCCGCCCGGCTCGGCGTCGACGCCGAGACGGTCCTGGCCCGCAACCCGCGGGTCGTCCACTGCGCCGCCGTCGGCTACGGCTCCGCCGGCCCGTACCGCGACGAGCCGGCCTACGACGACGTCGTCCAGGGCGTCTCGGGCCTGGCGGCCGTCCAGGGCGGCACCGGGGAGCCGCAGTACGTGCGCACCCAGGTGGTCGACAAGACCGTCGGGGTCATGGCCCTGGCCGCCGTCCTCGCCGCCCTCCACGAGCGGTCGGTCTCCGGCCGTGGACAGGCCGTCGAGGTGCCGATGTTCGAGTCCATGGCGGGCTTCCTGCTCATGGAGCAGCAGGGCGCCCGGGTGTACGCCGGCCGCACCGACGGCACCGGCTACGCCCGCACGGCCTCGCCCTACCGCCGGCCGCACCGCACCGCCGACGGCGTGATCGCGGTGCTGCTCTACACCGACGCGCACTGGCGGGAGTTCTTCCGGCTGGTCGACCGGCCGGACCTCGCCGACGACCCGGAGCTGGCCACCATCCGCGGGCGCACCCGCCGCATCGACGAGCTGTACCGGCTGGTCGACGACGAGCTCGCCCGCCGTCCCACCTCGCACTGGCTGCGGGTGCTGCGCGAGCGGCACGTCCCGGCGATGCCGGTGAACACCGTCGACGACCTCTTCGACGACGAGCACCTGGCCGCGGTCGGCTTCTTCGAGCAGGTCGAGCACCCGACCGAGGGGACGCTCGTGCACGCCCGGCTGCCGTGGACCTTCGGGCGCAGCGGCGCCCCCGTGCTCCCGGGCGCGCCCGCGCTGGGCCAGCACACGGAGGAGACGCTGCGCCGGCTCGGCCTCGACGACGACGCCGTGCGCGCCGCCGGGACCGCCCGGCCGGTCACCGGCGAGCGGCCCGCTCCCGGGTGAGGGCGGCGGCGCGCTCCGACGCGACGAGCAGGATCGCCGCCGCCAGCGCGCACCCGGCGCTGAACGTGAACCCCGGGCCGTAGCCGAACGCGGTGATCAGCGCCCCGGCGGCGAGGGGGGCCACGACCCGCCCGAACTGGACGGCCAGCGCCTGCTGCCCCGACACCGCCGCGAAGACCGGTCCCGGCACGTATTCCCCGAGCAGCGCCGGCCGAGCGATGTTGAGGACGCCGAAGCCGATGCCGAAGAGCAGCACGAACACCACGGTGGCCGCGGGCTGGGGGAGCGCGAACAGCATGGCCACGCCGACCGCCTGCCCGACGACCATCGCCGCGGTGACGGTGCCGATGCCCACCCGCGCGGCCAGCACGGTGAGCACCACGCGCCCGGTCACCGACAGCGCACCGAGCCCGCCGGCCGCCACCGCGGCCAGTCCCGCCGGTGCCCCGGCCTCGAGCAGGTAGGCGACGAGGAACACCGCCACGGTCGCGTTCGCCACCATCTGCAGCGCCGCGGCCAGGGTCAGCCAGCGCACCGCGGGTCGCCGCCACGCCCCGCCCGCGCCGCGGTACGGGGACAGGTCGACCTCGGGCACCGCCGACGCGGGGGCCGACGGCGTGCCGTCGTCGGGGCGGCCGTCGGGCACCAGCCCCATGTCGGCCGGTGACCGCCGCAGCACGAGCGCGTGCGGCAGGGCGCAGGCCGCTACCACGCCGGCGAGGACGAGCAGCGCCGACCGCCAGCCGAGGCCGTCGATGAGCAACTGCGACGCGGGCAGGAAGACCGTCGAGGCGAACCCGGCGACCACGGTGAGGGTCAGCAGCGCCCGGGGACGGTCCCGGCGGAACCACGTGTTGATCACCGCATACGCCGGCTCGTACAGGACCGCAGCGCTCGCCAGGCCGATGCCCACGAACGCCAGGTAGAGCTGGGGGAGGTCCTGCGCCTGCGACCACGCCACCACCGACGCCCCGCCGAGCAGGCTCCCGCCTGCCATGACCCAGCGGGCGCCGAACCGGTCGAGCCACCGGCCCACCACGACGGCGCCGAGCCCACTGAGCGCGAGGGAGAGCGTGAGCGCTCCCGACACCTGCGCCGTCGATGCCTCGAGCTCCTCGCGCATCGGCACGAGGAACACGGCGAACGAGTAGTAGAGGACGCCGTAGGAGACGGTCTCGGTGACCGACAGCGCCCACACCATCCGCCAGCCGGGGAAGTCCCGGCGCCGCGGGGCGGCCGCCTCCCGCGCGGGCCCCACCGTCAGCGGGAGCTCACGAGCGGCGGCGGGCGACCCTGCCGGAGCCGGCCTGGTCGACCGGGTAGACGAGGACGTCGGCGACGACGACGTGCGGCGGCCGGTCGGCGATCCAGGTGACGACGTCGGCGACGTCCTCGGGCGCCAGCGGCGTCATCCCCTCGTAGACGGCCCTCGCCGGTGCCTCGTCGCCGGCGAAGCGGACGAGGGAGAACTCGGTCTCCACCATGCCGGGGTCGACCTGGCTGACCCGCACCCCGCTGCCGAGGACGTCCATCCGCATGCCGCGGGTGATCCGCTCGACCGCCGCCTTGGTCGCGCAGTACACCGCGCCGCCGGGGTAGACCTCGCGCCCGGCGTTGGAGCCGATGTTGATGACGTGCCCGGCGCCGCGCTCGACCATCCCGGGCAGCACGCAGGCCGAGACGTTGAGCAGGCCGCGGACGTTGGTGTCCAGCATCCGGTCCCAGTCATCGGGGTCGTCGGTGTGGATCGGTCCGCGGCCGGCGGCCAGCCCGGCGTTGTTGACCAGCACGTCGATCGGCAGCCACTGCGCGGGCAGCGAGGTCAGGGCGGCCGACACCTGGGCGCGGTCCCGGACGTCGAGGGTCAGCGGCAGGACGGCGTCCCCGTGCTCGGCGCGCAGGTCCGCCAGCCGCTCGGTGCGACGGGCGGCGGCGACCACCCGGTCGCCGCCGGCCAGGAAGGCCTCGGCGCAGGCCCGGCCGATGCCGCTCGAGGCTCCGGTCACCAGCACGATCCGTCCAGCGCTCACAGGGTCTCCGTTGCTCGGGGATGGGCGGGCTTCAGCCCCCGGCCCGCGGGAGGCGGGCCGGGGTGCCGGCCCGGGAGCCGGACGGCGCCCGGGTGCGGCGGAAGGCGACCGGCTCGGGGCCGGCGTCGCCGACGAGCTGGGTCTGCAGGTAGGAGTCGCGGGACCGCTCGACGTGCACCCGCATCGCCGTCGCCGCCTGCTCGGCCCGGCCGGTCGCGATCAGCTCGGCGACCTCCCGGTGCTCGGCCCACGCGCGCGGGGCGATGCTGCCGACCAGCGGCGCGAAGAACCAGCGGCTGCGCTGGGAGAGCTGCTCGCCGAACTCCAGCAGCAGGTGGTTGCGCGCGCAGAGCAGCACGGTGCGGTGGAAGCGCGCGGTGTGCCCGGCCATCTGCTGGGTGGGGACGCCGCGCGCCCAGTCGGCGTCGGCCTCGTCGCAGATGGCGAGCAGCGCCGCGGCGTCCTCGGGCGTGCAGCGCTGGGCGGCCAGCTCGGCGGCCGAGCGCTCGACCAGTGCGCGGGCCTCGAAGAACTCCTCGACCTGCTGCCGGGTCGGCTGGTTGACGAAGGCCCCGTGCCGCGGCCGCAGCGTGATCCAGCCGTCGCGGTGCAGCCGCTGCAGGGCCTCGCGCACCGGCCCGCGGCTCACCCCGAGCTCGGCGGCGAGGCGCTCCTCGACGAGGTGGTCACCGGGCGCGAGCGTGCGGGAGATGAGCAGCTCCTGCAGCCGCCCGTACACGTGCTCGCGCAGGGGGACGGCGTGGATGTGGTCGGCGCCGGGCACCTGCGTCATCGACCTCCAGCCTCGGTGTGCGCCGAAAGCGTGGCACAAATCGTAAACAGTAGACAAGAGTGGATGTGAGCTGCTTCACTCTGCGACCGACCGCACGGCTCCGCCCCGAGCCCGTCCGGACGAGGAGGAGCCCGACCCGGGGAGCCGACGACCGCACCCACCAGGAAGGCCAACGATGACCTCCAGCCCGATCCCCGCCCGGCCGGCCCGCAGTCTCCTCGGTACCGCCCTGGCCGCCACCCTCCTGCTCACCGCCTGCGGCGGTGGGGACAGCGGTGGCAGTGGGGGCGGCGAGGGTGCGCAGGCCGGCGGCACGCTGACCTTCGCCACCGGTGGCACCGGGGGCGTCTACTACCCGTACGGCGGCGGCATCGCGAACCTGCTCAGCTCCGAGCTGGACGGCACGGTGGTGACGGTCCAGGAGACCAACGCGTCGGTCGACAACATGCAGCTGCTGGCCTCCGGGCAGGCGCAGCTGGCCTTCGGCCTCGGCGACGTCGTCTCCGACGCGGCCAAGGGCGAGAACACCTTCTCCGAGCCGCTGCCGATCTGCTCGCTCGGCAACATGTACAACAACTTCACCCACGTCTTCACGACCGCCGACACCGGCATCACCTCGATCGAGGACGTGCGCGGCAAGCGGGTGTCCGTGGGCGCCGTCGGCTCGGCGTCCGAGGTCACCGCCGACCGCATCCTGGAGGCGGCCGGCATCGACCCGCAGGCCGACATCGAGCGCGCCCAGCTCGGCGTCGCCGAGACCGTCGCGGCGATCCAGGACGGCACCGTCGACGTCGGCTTCTGGTCCGGCGGCCTGCCCACCGGCGCGATCGTCGACCTGGCCAGCACCGACGACCTGGTGCTCATCCCGACCGCCGACTACGTCGACGAGATGGCCGGGAAGTACGGCGACTACTACTTCGCCGACGAGATCCCGGCCAACACCTACGAGGGCCAGACCGAGGCCTCGCCGCAGGTCGTCTCGCCGAACATCCTCGTCGTCCGCAACGACATGGACGAGCAGCTGCAGCAGGACATCACGCGCACGATCTTCGAGAACAAGGAGCAGCTGCTCACCGTCCACCCGGCGGCCGAGGAGCTCGACCCCGCCACGGCCGGCGACGTCGCCTTCATCGAGACCTGCCCCGGCGCCAAGGCCTACTTCGACTCGGTGGGCTGACCGGCAGACGCCGCAGCGAGGGAGGACCGGTCGTGGTCGCACCGTCGGGGGCCGGGGCTCGCGCCGCGGGCCCCGGCGGCGCGCCCAGCCGCCGCGGGACGCTGCGGTGGCTCGCCGCCGTCGTGCTGGTGGGCGCCGCCGTGCTGGTCGGGGCGGGGGCCGCCGCGACGACGGCGGCGCTGGCCGGCGGCGAGGGCCGCGCGGTCCTCGTCCGGACGCCGGACGGCGACGTGCTCTCCCGGGTCCCGCTGACCGGGGACCGGTTCGCCGTCGGCTACCGCAACAGCGTCTACACCACCCTGGCCGAGGAGCGGTACCGCGTCCTCCCGGACGGCCGCTTCACCCTCGTCGAGATCGCCGCCGACCAGGTGGCGGTGCTCGAGGAGTACTACGCCGTTCCCGGTGCCCCCAGGCCGGCACCGCCGGGCGACCGGCGCGCCCACGTGGCCGAGCCCGACCCCGCCCGGCCCGCCGTCTTCGACGTCCTGAACATCGCCGCCACCGACCTCGGTGAGCGCACCCTGTACGTCCCGGGCGCCGCCCCCGTCCCGATCTGGCGGCTCGTGACGGGGGAGGACCCCACCGTGCTACTGGAGATCGAGCGATGAAGCTGAAGCTGCCGGGCCGCGCCCGGACCCAGACGGCCGAGGACGACCAGGCCCGCGCCGAGCACCTGCGGCACGACGGCGTCCACAAGGCCGCCCACCACGCCGCGCACCGGCAGGGCGGCATCGTGGACGTCGCCACCCTGGACAAGCGCCCCGACGCCGAGCCGCTCGACGATCCCGACCGGATCGACGAGGAGGCGCTGATCGCCGAGTTCGAGGCCGAGAAACCCGCGCGCCACCTCACCGGCTGGGCGGGCTGGGTCACCCAGGTGGTCGGCGTCGGGCTGTCCCTCTTCGCCCTCTACTGGGTGTTCAACCCGATGCCGCGGCAGGTGTACCTGCCGATGTTCCTCTCCGTCGGCCTGTTCCTGACCTTCCTCACCTACCGCGGTTGGCCGCGGTCGGAGAAGGCCAAGAAATCGGGCAAGGCGGACAACCCGAACGTCCTCGACTGGCTGCTGGCCCTGGTCTCGCTGGTGCCCGGCATCTACATGGTGGCGGACTGGCAGGGCTTCTTCCGGCGGGCGATCCTGCCGACCGACACCGACCTGCTCATCGGCACGCTGCTGATCCTGCTGTGCCTGGAGGCCGCGCGGCGCACCGTGGGCTTCCTGGTCCCGGTCGTCGTCCTGCTCTTCGTCGCCTCGGCGTACTGGGGCTCCTACCTGCCGGCGCCGTTCACCACCGCCAGCTTCGGCTGGCCGCGGCTGGTGGGGCACAACGTCATGGGCACGCAGGGCATCTTCGGCACCCCGCTCGAGGTCGCCGCCACCTACATCATCCTGTTCACCATCTACGGCGCGGTCCTGGCCGCGTCCGGCGCCACCCGGTTCTTCATCGACCTGTCCTTCGCCGCCTTCGGGCAGTCGCCCGCCGGCCCCGGGCGGACGGTGACCCTGTCGGGCTTCCTGCTGGGCACGGTGTCGGGCTCGGGCGTCGCCACGACCGTGACCCTCGGTGGCATCTCCTGGCCGCTGCTGAAGCGCGCCGGCTACCCGGCCGAGGCCGGCGGCGGCGTGCTGGCGGCCGCGGGCATCGGCGCGATCATGTCGCCGCCCACCCTGGGCGCGGCGGCGTTCATCATCGCCGAGCTGCTGCAGGTCTCCTACCTCGAGGTGCTGATCTGGGCGACGATCCCGACGATCCTGTACTACCTCGGGATCATCCTGGCCATCGAGATGGACGCCCGGCGGCACAAGACGCACACCGTCGCCATCGAGACCCAGTCGCCGTGGAAGCTGCTGCTGCGCTTCGGTTACCACTTCTCGTCGCTGGCCGCGATCGTCTTCTTCCTGGTGCTGGGCTACACGCCCTTCCGCGCGGTCGTCTACGCCACCGTGCTGGCCTTCCTGCTCAGCTTCCTCGAGCGGCGGTCGTGGATGACGCCCCGGCGGATCTGGTCGGCGCTGGCGCAGGGCGCGACCGGTGCGCTCTCGGTCATCCCGGTCATGGCCGTCGCCGGCATCATCGTCGGCGTCATGACCCTGACCGGGCTGGCCCTGCGGCTGGCCGGGATCATCGTCGACTTCTCCAACGGCGACGTCGTCCTCACCGCGCTGTTCTCCGCGGCGGTCGTCGTCCTGCTGGGGCTGGCGGTGCCGGTGACGGCGAGCTTCATCATCTCGTTCGTCGTCATCTCGCCGGCGCTGCAGCAGGTGGGCGTCGAGCCGTTCGCCGCGGCGATGTTCATCTTCTACTACGCGGTGCTCAGCGAGGTCTCCCCGCCGACGGCGCTCTCCCCGTTCGCCGCCGCGGCGATCACCGGCGGCAAGCCGGTGAAGACGATGTGGCTGACGTGGAAGTACACGCTGCCGGCGTTCCTCGTGCCGTTCATCTTCGTGCTCTCCCCGCGCGGTGTCGGGCTGCTCTTCGAGGGCGGCGCCGAGACGGTGGCGATCGCCTTCGTGACCTCCGTCTTCGCCGTCGCGTCGCTGGCCGTGGTCACCGGCGCCTGGCTGTTCGGCCCGGCGCGGGTCCCCGAGCGGCTGCTGTTCCTGGTCGCCGCGATCGCGCTGCTGGTCATGACGCCGATGTTCATCGGTGTCGGCGCGGCCTTCCTCGTCGCCGGCGTGGTCGTGCACCTGCTCACCCGCCGCCGGAACCGGGCGGACGGCGGGAGCGGTGCGGACGCCGGGACCCCGGCCGCCCAGGACACCCAGGTGGCACCGTCGCCGCCGTCGTCCCCCGTCGGCAGCACCGCGGCGCCGGTGGACCGGCCGCGGACGGAGCGGTGAGCCCCCGGCTCATCAGCGGCGTCGCCGACCTGCACGTGCACGGGGCCCCGAGCCTCGTGCCGCGGCACGGCCTGGACCACGAGGTCGTCGGCGCGCACGCGCAGGTCGGGGTCGACCTCGCCGTCCTCAAGGCGCACGAGGGGTCGACGGCGGAGCGGGCGGTGCTGGCCCGCGAGCGGGCGGGGACCGACGGCGTCCAGGTCCTGGGCGGCATCGTGCTCAACTCGCCGGTCGGCGGGGCCAACCCCGACGCGGTGGAGGTGGCCGCCCGGCTCGGCGGGCGCGTGGTGTGGATGCCGACGGTCTCCGCTCCCGCGCACGTCGCGTCGGCGGCCCGCCCCGAGCTGTCGGTGCACCGGACGCTGTCCTTCCGGCAGGTCGACGTCCTCGGCGAGGACGGCGCGCTGCTGCCCGCGTGGCAGGAGGTGCTCGACGTGGTCGCCGCAGCCGACCTGGTCCTGGCCTCGGGCCACCTCACCTGCGCGGAGGCGCTGGTGCTCTTCCGCGCCGCCCGCGCCGCCGGGGTGCGCCGGATGCTGCTCAACCACCCGCGCATGCCGTTCCTGCAGTGGGACGACGCCGCCGCGCCCGAGCTCGCCCGGCTCGGCGTGGTGCTCGAGCTGGGCATCCTCCCCGATCTCCTCACCCCCGACGGGCCGCGGTCGACCACGCTCGGCGAGGTCTACCCGCACGACCAGCTGGCCTTCGGCGGCGACCTCGGCCACGCCGACCACCCGACGATGGCGCAGGCGCTGCCCGGCTGGCTGGCCGAGCTGGAGGCCTGCCTGGGCGAGGTGGGCACCGAGCGGGCGCTCACCACCGTCGGCCGCGAGCTGGTGCTGCCGTGATCCGGGTCGCATTCCTGCCGGGGGACGGCGTCGGCGCGGAGGTGCTCGACGGGCCGACGCGGCTGCTGCACCGGCTGGCCGCCGACGGCGCGGTCGAGGTGACCGGGCCGTGGCCGGTCGGGGCCCGGGCCGCGGCGGCGACCGGCGACGTCCTGCCCGAGGAGACGCTGGCCGCCTGCGACGCCGCCGACGCGCTGCTGCTGGGCGCGGTGGGGGAGGACCCGCGGGTGCCGACCGAGGTGTGCCCGCGCCCGGAGGTGGCGCTGCACCGGCTGCGCGAGCGCTACGACCTGCGCGTCTCGGTCCGCGGCATCCCGTTCCCCGACGGCCGGGAGCTCACCGTCGTCCGCAACCTCGCCGGCGGCTCCTACGGCGGCGCCGACGACCGCCTGTTCCGGCCCGACGGCAGCGAGGCCGCCGACGTGCTCCGGCTGACCCGGGAGCGGGTGGCCGAGGTCGTGCACCTGGCCTGCGACGAGCTCGAGCGGCGGGGCGGGGGACGGCTGGTCTCGGTGGACAAGGCCAACCTCTACGCCACCGGCCGGCTGTGGCGGCAGGTCGCCACCGAGGTCACCCGCGAGCGCGGCGTGGCCGTCGAGCACCGCTACGTCGACCGGGCGGCCTACGAGCTGGGCGCCGGGGCCGAGGTCCCCGACGTCCTGGTGACCGAGGGGCTCCTCGGCGACGTCCTGTCCGACCTCGCCGCGGGCCGGGCCGGCTCCCCGGCGCTGTGCGGCTCGGCGTCGGTGCACCCGGGCGAGCCGGTGCGCGGCCGGTGCGCCGGGCTGTTCGAGCCGGCGCACGGCTCGGCGCCGCGGCGGGCACTGCGCGACCAGGCCGACCCGCTCGGGGGCTTCCTCGCGCTGGCCGCCCTGCTCCGGCACTTCCCCGCAACCCGGGAGCTCGGCGAGCGGGTGCGGGCGGCGGTCGACACCGTGCTGCGGTCGGGCCCGTGGACCTACGACCTGGTCCCCGAGGGGACACCGCCGGCGTCGACCACCGCGGTCGCCGACGCGGTGCTGGCCGCCTTCGACGCCGACGCCCCGGCGACCGCCCCCGGGCCCGCAGCCGTCGTCGAGGAGCCCGACGTCCGCGTGCCGGCCGACGTCCTGGAGACGTGGACGGTCGACGTGCTCGAGGCCGTCGGCGTCCGGCCGGCCCACGCCCGCGACGTCGCCCACGTGCTCGGCTACGCCGACCTGTCGGGCATCGACTCGCACGGCATCGCCCGGCTGCCGGCCTACGTCGCCGCGATCGGCAACGGCGTCATCGCGGTCGACGGGGAGCCGAGCGTGCACTCCGACGGCGGCGCGGTGGCGCTGGTCGACGGCCACGACCTGCTCGGCCACCCGGTCACCACGCTCGCGTTCGACGAGGCGGTCTCGCGGGCGCGGCGCTACGGCGTCGGCTGGGTCGACGTGCGCAGGAGCAGCCACCACGGCGCCAGCGGCTCCTACGTGTACGACGCAGCGCGGCTCGGGCTGGTCGGGCTGGCCGCGACCAACACCGGGCCGATCGTCGCGCCCACCGGGGCCGCTGGCCCCTACCTCGGCACCAACCCGCTGGCGTTGGGGATGCCGGTGGCCGGCGAGGAGCCGTTGGTCTTCGACATGGCGACCTCCGCGGTCGCCGGGGGGAAGTTCGAGATCGCCCTGCGCCGGGGCAGGCCGGTGCCGCTCGGCTGGGGCCTCACGCCGGACGGGCAGCACACCACCGACCCCGGCGCGGTCTACCCGGGCAAGGGCGCGCTGCTGCCGCTGGGCAGCGACCGCGAGCGGTCCAGTCACAAGGGCTACGGGCTGGGCCTGCTGGTCGAGCTCCTCACCGCGGTCCTGGCCGGGGGGCCGACCGGGCCCGGGGTGGGCAACCTGACGTTCCGGTCCGGCGCCCGGCCGCCGGACACCAGCCACCTCATCGTGGTCCTCGACCCGGCGCGGCTGGGCGACCCGGCGGCCATCAGCAGCGGGGCCGCCCGGCTGCTCGCCGGGCTGCGGGCACTGGCGCCGGTGGACCCCGACCTGCCGGTGCGGACGCCGGGACAGCGGGCCGCCGCCGAGCGGGCGCTGCGCCGGGCGCACGGGATCCCACTGGACGCCGAGACGCACCGGGCGCTGCAGGCGCTGGCCGGGCAGGTGGGCCGCCCGCTGGGAGGAGCCGCGCGTGGCTGACCCGGCCGGGGAGGCCGACGGCGACCCGGTCGAACTCGGCCGGCGCCGCGCGGCCGGGGTCCGGCGCGCCCGGTCCCCGGCCGCGGTGGGTGCCGTGCTCCGGGCGGTGGCCGTCTCGGTGCTCGGCGTGCTGCCGGCCTTCCTCGTCGGTGCGCTGGCGGTGCAGATCCGCGCCGACCTCGACGTCGGCCTCGGCCTGTTCGGGCTCGCCGCGGCGACCCTCTTCACCGTCTCCGGCAGCCTGGCCCGCCCCGGCGGGCGGCTGGTGCAGCGGCTCGGGTCGCGCCGGGGCGCCGCCCTGGCCGCGGCGCTCGCCACGACCTCGCTCACCGTCATCGCCCTCGCCGGCTCGCCGGCCGCGCTGGTGGCCGGGCTGGCCGTCGGCGGCCTGGGCAACGCCGTCGCCCAGCCGTCGGCCAACGCGGTGGTCTCCGAGCTGGTCACCGAGCACCGGCTCGGCGTCGCCTTCGGCATCAAGCAGTCCTCGATCCCCGCGGCCACGCTGCTCGGCGGCCTGGCCGTCCCCGGGGTGGCACTGGTCTTCGGCTGGCGGTGGGCGGTCGCCGGCGCCGTCGGTCTCGCCGTCGTCCTGCTGCTGGCCTCGCTGACCGGCGGCCGGGACGCCGGCCGGAGGGCCGGCTCGGCGCGCGCCCCCGCCGCCCGGGCGCCGGACCGGGGACTGCCCCGCGGCGGGCTGGTGGTGCTCACCCTCGGCGGGTTCCTCGGCTCGGCCGCGGCCACCCCGACCGGGATCTTCCTCGTCGACTCCGCGGTCGCCGCGGGGATGGGCGCGGGCGCGGCCGGGCTGCTGTTCGCGGCGTGCTCGGTGCTGGGCCTCGTCGTCCGGATCGGCTTCGGGTGGTGGGCCGACCGGCACCCCGGGCGCAGCGCCTACCTGTTCATCGCCAACCTGCTCGCGCTCGGCACCCTCGGCTACGCCCTGCTGGCCACGGGCTCGGTGCCGGCCTCCGTCGCCGGCGGGGTGCTGGCCTACGGCGCCGGCTGGGCGTGGACCGGCCTGTTCCACTTCACGGTCATCCGCGACAACCGGGGCGCCGCCGCGTCGGTCACCGGCTTCGTGCAGACCGGGCTGTCCCTGGGCGCCGCCACCGGGCCGCTGCTGTTCGGCCTCGTCGCCCAGGCCTCCTACTCGGCCGCCTGGCTCACGACCGCCGCCCTCGGCCTCGCCGCGGCCGTCACGGTCCGGGTCAGCCGCCGGATGGTGCGCCGCTCGCGCGGGCTGCCGGTGAGCGGGCGGCGGCCGTCGCGCCCGGCCCGCACGCACCCGCCCGTCCCGTCCCCCGAGGAGGAGATGCACCGATGAGCACCTGCCGGCTGCACCCGCGCGGCCCGAGCCCCGACCCGGCCCTGGTGGACCGGTGCCGGGCACTGCCGACGAGCACCCTGTCCGACAGCATGGAGCGCACCGGCGGCGTCTGCGGCGTGCACCCGGTGCCCGGTGGGCGCTGGCCGCGGGTCGCCGGCCCCGCGCTGACCGTGCGCACCCGCCCCGGGGACAACCTCGTCGTCCACCGGGCCCTCGACCTCGCCGAGCCCGGCGACGTGCTCGTCGTCGATGCCGGCGGCGCCCTGGACCGGGCCGTGCTCGGCGAGCTCATGGCCCGCTGGGCGGCCACGCGGGGGCTGGCCGCGCTGGTCGTCGACGGCGCCGTCCGGGACGTCGAGGGGCTGGCCGCGGGCCCGCTGCCGGTCTGTGCCCGGGGCGTCAACCACCTCGGTCCCTACAAGGTCGGTCCGGGGGAGATCGGCGGCCCGGTGCACGCAGGCGGCACGGTCGTCCGCTCCGGCGACGTCGTGGTCGCGGACGCCGACGGGGTCGTGGTGGTGCCGCGCGAGCGCCTGGCCGAGGTGGTCGCGGCGGGCGAGCGGCAGCTGCGCGCGGAGGAGGCCGTCCTGGTCGACATCGCGGCCGGCACCTGGGACCGGTCGTGGGTGCTCGCCGCGCTGACCGAGGTGCCGGTCGGCGGGGAGGTGCGCCCGTGACCCGGTGGGGGCTGGTCGGCTTCGGCGAGGCCGGCCGGGTCATCGGCGGCGCGCTGGCCGCCTCCGGGGCCGACCTGGCGGTGCACGACCGCCTGCTCGGCGACCCCGAGCGCGGCCCGGAGCTGGCCGAGGCGGTCCGGGCGGGCGGGGCGCGGCCCGTTGCCGACGTCGCGGAGCTGGCCGACCGCGACGTGGTCCTGTCGCTGGTCACCCCGGCCACCGCGCTGGCCGCGGCCGAGGGGTTCGCGCCCGCCACCCGGGACGGCGTCCTCTACGTCGACCTGAACTCCACCGCGCCGCAGGTCAAGGAGGCGGTGGCCGCCGCACTGCCCGCCGCCCGCGTCGTCGACGGGGTGATGACCGGCGGCGGCATCCGGCTCGACGGCCGCCGCATCCCGATCTCCCTGGCCGGGCCGGACGCCGGCGAGGCGGCCCGGCTGCTGCGCGGCGCCGGCCTCAGCGCGGCCGTCGTCGGCGAGCGCGTGGGCGCCGCCGCGGCGCTGAAGATGCTGCGCAGCGTGGTGGTCAAGGGACTCGAGGGGCTCTGGACCGAGGCGCTCCTGGCGGCGGCGGAGCTCGATGTCGTGGAGCCGCTGCTCGCCATGGTCGAGGAGACGCTGGACCGCTGGCCGACCCGCGACTTCGCCACGATGCTCGTCACCACCCACGTCGGGCACGCCGGCCGCCGGCAGGTCGAGGCGCGGATGGTGCGCGACACCGTGGCCGGCACGGGGGTGGAACCGCTGATGTCGGCCGCGCTGGTGGCCCGCCAGGAGCGCACCGCACGCGGGCTGGAGCAGGCCGGACGGCGGCCGGGGGAGGTGCCGGAGACCCTGGCCGAGGCGCTGGAGGTGCTGCGCTCACTACCCGGCTGAACCGGAACTGTCAGACCGTCCGGGCAAGGTAGCGGTGGCATGCCACACGCACTCCGGGGAGGGAATGCCGTGATCCTCGAACCCCGGGCCGCCGACCTCGACCTCGCCGACCTGGAGACCGCCTTGCTGCGCGCCGCGGTCGGCGACTACTCCGCCGAGGCGGCGGTCCTCCTGCTGGCCAACGCCGGCCACTGGCTGCCGCAGCTGCAGGCCGCGGGACTGGTCAGCCTGCTCGACGACGTCGACGGCGAGGGGCTCTGGGCGCAGGTCGCCTGGCCCGAGGTCGACGCCGCGCTGCGCGCCGGCACCATCGGCGGCAGCGGGAGCCAGCTGCGCCTGCTGCGCGCCGCCGCCTCGCTCGCCGACGGGCAGCCGGTCGACCTGAGCGACCTCGCCGCCGGCCTCGACCGCGCCGCCCTCGCGCTGCTGCTGGCCGCCGTCGCCCACGCCGGGGGCAGCCACGGCGACGACCAGCCGCCGCTGGCCGCCTGGCCCGTGCGCGGCTGACCCTGGCGCGCGGCAGTCTCCCTACAGCGAACACGGTCTCCCCACAGCGAACACGGGCGCGGGACACCCGTGCGCCGGTCCAGGATCGGCACGTGGACGTCGTCGAGGTGGTCCCGGGCCTGCACCTGCTGCGGCTGCCCGTCGCCAACGCCTGGCTGTGGCGCGACGCCGACGGCGCCACGCTGGTCGACACCGGTCCGCCCGGCAGCGGCCCGGCGGTCGCCGAAGCCCTGCGGTCCCTCGGTCTGCGCCGGGAGGACGTGCACCGCGTCGTGCTGACCCACTGCCACGACGACCACGCCGGCTCTGCGGCGGAGGTCGCGTCCTGGGCCGGCGCGGAAGTCGTCGTGGGGCGTGCGGACGCCCCCGTCGTGCGCGGCGACGTCTCCGGCCCGCCACCGGCGTTCACCGCGGCCGAGCAGGCGCTGCACGCCGTCGTCGCCGCCGACCTGGAGCAGGCACCGGCCTGCAGGGTGGACCGGGAGGTCGACGACGGGGACGTCCTGGACCTCGCCGGGAGTGCGGTGGTGCTCGGCGTGCCGGGCCACACCCCGGGCAGCATCGCGCTGCACCTGCCCGAGCACGGGGTGCTGATCACCGGCGACACCGTCGCCGAGTACCAGGGGCAGGCGATCCTCGGGCCCTTCAGCACCGATCGCGCCCAGGCGTGGGCGGACCTGCAGCGGCTCGCCACCCTGGACGTCGCGGTCGCCTGCCCCGGCCACGGGGACCCGATCGGGCCCGACGCGACCGCGGCACTCCGCCGGGCCACCGACCCCTTCGCCTGAACGCCGGCCGGGGACCCCGCGCTCAGGCCCGCGCAGCCGTCCGGCGCTGCCGGTGCGCGGCCACCAGCGCGGGGCGCTCGCGCAGCAGCAGGTGCCGGCCGAGCACGACGACCAGCCCGGCGACGACGGCGAGGGCGGCGGTCGCGGTCCAGGCGACGGCGTAGGAGCTCACCGAGAGCAGCCCGCCGAAGGCCAGCGGCCCGGCTGCTGCGCCCAGGCCCA
Organism: Geodermatophilus sp.; assembly: GCA_035474935.1. Taxonomy (GTDB): domain Bacteria; phylum Actinomycetota; class Actinomycetes; order Mycobacteriales; family Geodermatophilaceae; genus Geodermatophilus. Next base: position 15,456 of record DATIMX010000479.1, read on the forward strand.
TGCCGCCCTGGGTGATCGACGTCGCCTGGGCGGCCATGCCGTGGTGCATCCGGGTGACGGAGTAGGTCGACAGCCCGGCCCACGCCCAGCCGGTGCAGTAGCCGACCACCGCGCCGACGGCGATG
>DATIMX010000480.1:0-3943 GCA_035474935.1 Geodermatophilus sp.
GGCAGAGGCTGTCGGTGGCTCGCCCGCCGCGGTGCCCTCGGGAGGTTGAGCCGGCTGTGCCCATCGGGCCATTGCGGGCGGGTCGAGCCACCGACGTCGCCAACCGTGCGGAGCGGTCAGGGAGCGGCAACCCTCTTGACCGTGTCCCTCGTCACGGGCAGTGATCGCGGCGAAGACGAGCGGCAGATGCCGGGGACTCCGAGCGGCGCCCGATGGGGAATCGTCGACCTGCTGGTCAGCGAGGTGCAGTGGCTGAGAGTGCCCGCGCTGCATGAGCAGATCATGGCCACCACCGTCGTCGGCGTCCGGCTCTGGCTGCTGGTCGGCGACGCGGTGCCCGACGAGCACCACGAGCGGTTCGCCGGCGTCACCGGCCGCGTGCTGCCCTGGCGGCGGTCACCGCCTCCTGGGACCAGCGGCTCGTCGGCGCCGCCGAGCGTGCGCGAACCTGCCCCGCGGTCCGCGACGACTGGTGGGCCCGGGACGCGCAGCCCTGGCCGGCCGCCGCCAGCGCGAACACCTGCCCGCGGCATGACGGTCGCGTCGCCTGCCTGCTGTCCGCCGCCCGGCGGGCGCTGACCGCCGGCACCCTGGACTCGGAGCGGATGCGGCAGCGATGCAGGCCGTCGCCGACGACCGTGACACCGCCGTCGCCGACGTGTGGCAGCTGCGTGACGCGTACACGCCCGCCGAGGACGCGCTCGGCGAGCTGCTGCCCTCCGCGCACCGCCTCAACGACGTGCACGCTGGCATGCTCACCGACGGCGGCGCGCGGCTGCAGCTGGCCACCGGGCCGGTCGTGGTGCCGCCGCACACGCGCAAGGTCCTCAGCCGTCAGCGCACCGCCTCGATCCTGTGCAAGGGCCCGGACGACTACCCCGCTCCTGCCCCTGTTCGACCGGTACGTCACCAGGGCCGGTGACGCGATGCCCACGGAGGAGTCGCCGCCGTCCCGACAGGCGGCGTTCGGGGCCGAGTTGTTCGCTTTCGAGGACCCGCTGGCTGGCCGCATCGAGCAGCTCACCCTGCACGCGGAGAACCACCGGGAGGCCGCCGCGGACCTGCTCCGCGCCGCCGACCGCGCCGAGGCCCGGGCGCGCCGGTTGAGCGCCTACCGGTACACGATCGACGCGATCGCCGGTGACCCGCAGGCTCACACATGGTCGGCCGGCTCATCGAGGACTGGGGCCGGGGACGGCGAGCAGCTGGTCACCGTGGTGCGCGAAACCCTGCGCCGTGGACGACGGATGACAGGAGCGCCGGTGGCAGGCGACCGGGGGGGACCCCGCTCACCCGCTCGTTCGCTCAAGGGTCCAGACGGTCCTGTTGCGCGCCCCGGGGACGCGGTCGTGCCCGTCCTGGAACGCCGTCGCTGGTGGTGCGACGCGGCCACCGACGGTGCGCCCAGGGGTGCTGCGCCGGCCCGGCCGCCCCATCGTGCGATGGGTGAGCGGGAACCCCGATCGGGCCGGTCGAGCCGAGCAGAGCGGCGAGGAGCAGCGGCCGGCGCCGGCTTCCGGTTGGGAGGGGGCTACAGCCGGGGCGAACCGACGTCGACGACGATGACCAGCCGGCAGTGGGGGCACTGTTGGCCGGCCGGGAGGTCGGGCCAGCACAGGTCGTCGAGGGGATGGAGGTCGGCCGCGTCGACGTCCTCGCACAACGACGAGCCGTCCCCGTCGATCGCGTGGACGGTTCCTTCGTCGGGCGGGGCACCGTGCAGAGTCCCGGCGCGCAGGGCACAGCCGCCGGCGGCGTCCGCAGCGGTCGGTGGGGAACCGGCTCGCAGCCGGACGGTGAACCCCTCGGCGTCGGTGATCAGGCTGACCTCGAGGTCGGGGAGCTGGTGGCTGAGCCACAACCCGAGCCCGGCGCCCGACGTGCCCTGGGGGTCGGGGACGAGGCCGGTGAGGGGATCGGGGGGTCCGGGGCCGGTGTCGTGCACGCGCACGACGACTCGGTCCGGCGCCGTCCAGGCCCTGACCCCGATGGGCGGGCGCCCGTACGACTGGGCGTTGATGACGGCCTCGGACAACGCGAACACCAACGCGTCGAACACGGCGGGGTCGAGGTGCTCCCGCACGGCCTCGGTGACGCGGCGGCGGATCTGCTTCAGCGAGGCGTCGCCCAGGCAGACGCTCGGGTCGGTCGCCTCCAGCGGATCGGCGGTCGGGGGCAGGCCCTCGAACTCGGTGACGTCCTGGTAGCGCGGGCTGGCGGTGGCGCTGCCGTCGGGGGTGACGAGCCGACGGTGGGTGCGTTCCACGACGTCGCGGACGTCGTCCGGCACGGTCGTGGCGTCGTACAGGCACCGGCTCCACACCGGGTACTCCTGCCAGACGGCGTTCACGGCGGACTCGTACCGGTCCCAGCCGGCGAACGACCTGCCGTTGCCCTCGTGCGGGACGTCGCCGGCGATGCGGATCTGCTCGGCGCCGGCCGCCACGTGCCGCTCGAACTGCTGCCGGTACGCCTCGATGGCGCGCGCCGGAGTGGCGTACAGGCTGGCGTCGCTGATGAAGGCGACACGCTCCGGACAGGGCAGTGCCGCCCGTAGGAGATCGCACTTGCGCTCGTCGTACCCGATGACCACCGGCTCACCGGCGGCCAGTCCGCCGGTCACGAACGGGTGGATCAGGGCCAGGAACTCGGCGTCCGAGCGGTAGAACCCGGCTTCGTGGAAGTTCCCGGCGCAGCCGCGCGCCGGTCCGGTCCTCATGTGTCCGTTCCCCCTTTCGCGTGCTGCCGGCCGGACGCTGCGAGCAACTCTGTCAGCCGGGTCGTGAATGGCGGAGCCGAGCGCAGCGACAACGCTAGCCCGTGGGCCCAGGCGTGGGCGCTGAGCGTCCGCAGCAGTCGGTGGTCGACGTACTCGACGTCGGCCATGTCGATGACGAAGGCCCCGGTGTCGGCTCCGTCCCGGATGCGGGGCAGGAGCCGCCGGAGCACCGTGACGCTGCCCGGCTCGAACTGTCCTCCGAGGCCGATGGCGCCGTCCGCGCAGCCGAAGACCCTGAACCCGGTCCCACCCGTCGAGCCGGTGGCGTGCAGCGAGGCCAGCTCGGTCACGGTGTCGTGCCCGAGGTCGAGCCGGTAGCCGCACAGCGCCGACAGTGGATGGCCGGCCATGTACCGGTCGGCCAGGAACTCGTACCGGGCCAGCGCGTCCAGGTGCGCGGGTGTGCGGACCAGCTCCGAGCCGTCCGAGCCGACCCGCAGCCCGCGGAATCCGTCGGCCAGGGCTTGTTCGGTCGCGGCCGCGTAGAGGTCGATCACCCGTTCGGGATCGACGGGGCGGGCGTCCCCGGACACGTCCTGGCGCGGCAGGATCCGGACCGACCCGTCGGCCAGCCGCCGATCCAGGTCGGGAAGCCCTGCGAGATGCGCTCGCGACTCCTCTGCGTTCTCGGGGCCGGCGTAGGCCACCCGGCAGCCTGCGCGCAGTCCGTCGGCGAAGAAGGCCGCCAGATGGCGGCGGTACTCCCCGACGTCGTCGTACAGGCAGCACACATGGCCCCGTGAACGATGACTCGCAGCCGAACCGGCGCGACCGTGCGGACGCACGTTCCCCTGGTACCCACATTCCCGGCGCCCTCCCGCGATCCCGGGGGATTCCTGGACCTACAGCGGGAGCCCCCCACGACTGGACGGCTGCAGGCGCAGGCAGATGAGCACGACGTCGTCGTGCAGCCGCTGGCCGCCGGTCAGCTTGTCCATCACGGTGTCGCACCAGGTCTGCGGGTGGGCACCGTCGAGTCGGGAGGCGACCGACGCCAAGCGATCCAGGCCGGCGTCGAGATCCGCGTCGCGGCGTTCGATGAGGCCGTCGGAGTACCACAGCAGCATGGAGCCGGGCGGGACGACAACTGTGGCTTCGGGGCGGGGCTTGGCTGCGGCGGCCAGCGGACGGGACCGCCCGTCGTTGAGGAACCGGGCGGAGTGG
>DATIMX010000481.1:0-9542 GCA_035474935.1 Geodermatophilus sp.
GTGCTCGACCCGCTCCCGGCTGGGCGTGGCGACCTGCACCATCACCGTGTCGGGGACCTCGACGACGCCGTCTTCCAGCAGCTCCTGGAAGGCGTTGAGCCGGACGGTGATGCCCTTGGTGTAGTCCAGCCGGTCCACGCCGAGGATCATCTTCCGCGGGTTGCCGAGCTCGGCGCGGATCTCCTCCGCCCGCTTGACGACGTCGGGCCGGTTGGCCAGCTCCTCGAACGCCTTGACGTCGATGGAGATGGGGAAGGCGCGCGCCGTGACCGTGCGGCCGTCGTACTCGATCGTCGAGCCGCGGGCGGGCAGGTCGTGCAGCCGGCGGGCCAGCTGCACGAAGTTGGCCGCCGCGGCGGGCCGCTGGAACCCGACCAGGTCGGCGCCGAGCAGGCCCTCGACGACGGCCGACCGCCACGGCAGCTGAGTGAACAGCTCGTAGGGCGGGAAGGGGATGTGCAGGAAGAAGCCGATGGTGAGGTCCGGGCGCTGCTGGCGCAGCATGGCCGGCACCAGCTGCAGCTGGTAGTCGTGCACCCACACGATCGCGCCCTCGGCGGCCACCTCGGCGGCCCGCTCGGTGAAGCGCTTGTTGACCTGGACGTAGGTGTCCCACCACGTCCGGTGGTACTCGGGCTTCTCGACCACGTCGTGGTACAGCGGCCACAACGAGGCGTTCGACATGCCCTCGTAGTACCGGTCGACCTCCTCCTCGGCGAGCGGCACGGGGATCAGCGACATCCCGCCGGACTCGAAGGGCTCGGGGGCCTCGCCGGCCGACCCCGACCACCCGACCCAGGCGCCGCCGCGGCCGGCCACGAAGGGCTCCAGCGCGGTCACCAGGCCGCCGGGGCTGCGCTGCCAGCGGGTGCTGCCGTCGGGGTCGGTGACCTGGTCGACCGGCAGCCGGTTGGCCACCACGACGACGGGGCTGTCCGCCCCGCCCTTTCCTGCTGATGTCCCAGCCATACCGCCTAGACCCTACTGACCCGAGCGGCGGTGGGCACCGTGAACCGTGAGCGAGCGATCCTGCCCTCAGGCCAGGGCAGCACCGGCGGCCCAGCCGGTCACGGCCGCACCGAGGCCGGCGACGAGCGCCACCACGACGTTGGCGAGGGCGAGGAACCGGGCACGGGTCTCCAGCAGTCGCAGGGTCTCGTACGTGAAGGTGCTGTAGGTGCTCAGTGCACCGCAGAAACCGGCGCCGACGGCGATGCTGATCCCGGGGGCCAGAACGCCGACCGCACCGGTGACCACGCCGAGCACGAAGGACGCCACCACGTTGACCGTGAGCGTCCCCCACGGGAAGACGCTGTCGTGGTGACGCTGCACCCAGCGGTCGGTGAGGTAGCGCGCCGGCGCGCCGAGCGCTGCGCCCAGAGCGATCCACAGCCAGGTCATCGGCCACCCCTGCCACCGACGTGGCGGATCACGCGGACGTCCTCGACCGTGATCAGGCCCTGGGTGACGAGCGCCTCGACCTGAGGCACGAAGGCCTCGATCCGCTCCGGGGTGTCCACGACGACGACGGACACCGGGAGGTCCTCCGACAGGCTGAGCAGCCGATTCGTGTGGATCTGCCCGGACCCTCCGAACCCCTCGATCCCCCTGTAGACCGCGGCGCCCGCGAGGCCGGCAGCATGCGCCCGGTGCACGATCTCCGCGTAGACCGGCCGGTGCCCCGCCACATCCCCCTCGCCCACGGTCACCGTGAGCCGCTGAGCCGCGCCCTCGAGCAGTCGGGTGCGATCGCCCTGCACGCTCTCGCTCACCGGGACCTCCTCCGACGCAGGCGGTGCCACCCGGCCGCGGCCGCCCGGATGGCGGTCACCCCGACCGCCGCTGCGACGAGCGCGGCCATCGCCGTCCCCACGAGGTACCCCAGAGCCATCCCGGGCCGGCCGGCGGCCATCAGTCCCGGCACCTCGACCATGACGGTGGAGAACGTCGTGAACCCGCCGAGGACCCCGACGCCGAGGAAGGGCCGCAGGAGGCGGTGCGGTGACGTGAGTTCCGTCAGCACGACCATGAGAGCCCCCAGCAGCAGGGAACCGGCGACGTTGGCCCACCAGGTCCCCCAGGGCCAGCCACCGTCCCCACCGGGGGACCAGACGTGCAGGGCATAGCGGGCCTCGGATCCGACCACACCGCCGACGGCGATCACAGCGAGGACGACGGGGTCGAAGGCCCGCTGCTGCCGCTGCTGGGGAACGTGCAGGTCGACGTCCGGGTCGACCTGCACGGGAGTCGACGGGTGAGTGGACATGCACCCACCTCTCCCATCGCGAGGTAGGGGCTGTTGGCGACGTCGTGTCGCAGTTGTCGGCGAGCCCCACCGCCGTCGCAGCGATGCTAACCCCCGGGGTCAGCGCCGGCGGGTCTCGGGGAAGAGCAGGTCGACGAAGCGCTCCACGGTCGGCTGCGGCTCGTGGTTGGCCAGCCCCGGCCGTTCGTTGGCCTCGATGAAGACGTGGTCGGGGCCCTCGACGTCGGGCACCAGGAAGTCCAGCCCCGTCACCGGGATGCCGATCGCCCGGCTGGCCCGGACGGCGGCCTGCGCGATCGCCGGGTGCAGCCGGTCGGTGACGTCCTCGATGGTGCCGCCGGTGTGCAGGTTCGCCGTCCGCCGGACCTGGACGCGCTCACCCACCGGCGGGACGTCGTCCATGGCGTACCCGGACTCGGCGACCACCTCGGCGGTCGTGTCGTCGAGCGGGATGCTCGACTCGCCGCCGGTGGCCCGCTCGCGCCGGCGGCTGGTGCTGCGCACCAGGTCGGTGACGGGGGAGCGGCCGTCGCCGACCACCTCGGCGGGACGGCGCACCGCAGCGGCCACCACCTCGTGGTCGATGACGACGACCCGCAGGTCCTGGCCCTCGACGAGCTCCTCGACCAGCACGTCGGGGCAGTAGTGCTGGGCCAGGCGCACCGCCCGGTCCAGCGCCGCCTCCTCACGCACGCCGACGGTGATGCCGCGTCCCTGCTCCCCGCGGGCGGGCTTGACCACGACCTCGCCGCACTCGGCGAGCAGTGTGCGGCCGGCCTCCAGGTCGTCCTCGGTGACGGTCGCGCCGCGGGGCACGCGGACGCCGGCCCGCTCCATGATCCGCCGGGTGACCCGCTTGTCGTCGCAGCGGCTCATCGCGACCGCGCTGGTGAACTCCGACAGCGACTCCCGGGTGAGCACGGTGCGCCCGCCCAGCGACAGCCGGATCTCGCCCCACTCGGCGTCGTTGACCTCGACGCGGATGCCGCGCTCGAGCGCCTCCTCGGCGATGAGCCGCGCGTAGGGGTTGAGGTCGGCCAGCCCCGGTGGGCGGGAGGCGAACAGCGGCGTGTTGATCGGGTTCTTCCGCTTCACGCACAACGCCGGCACCCGGTGGAAGCCGAGCTTGCGGTACAGCGCGATCGCCCCGGTGTTGTCGTGCATGACCGAGAGGTCGAGGTAGGCGCGGCCGCGGCCGACGTAGCGCTCGGCCAGCACCCGCACCAGCGCCTCACCGGTGCCGGGCGGGGCGTCCTGCGCGTCGACGGCCAGACACCACAGGCTGGCCCCGCCCTCCGGGTCGCCGAAGGCGAGCACGTGGTCGACGCCGGTGACCGTGCCGACGATCCGGCCGGTCCGCCGGTCCTCGGCCACCAGGTAGGTGAAGCACCGGGTGCGGTGGTTGGCCCACATGGTGTCGGCGTCCCCGGTGACCATGCCGTTGCGCGCGTAGATGTCGTTCACCTGCCGCATCTCGTCCAGCGCGGTCACCGTGCGCACGAAGACGCCGCGGATGAGCTCGGCACGGGGCCGGTAGCGGTGCAGGTCGAGCCGGTAGACGTAGCTGGGGTCGATGAACAGCTCGTCGGGCGCCATCCCGACCATCACGTGCGGGTCGCGCGGGTAGATGCAGATGTCGCGCCGGCCGCTCTCCTCCGAGCGCAGCGCCTTCACGATGCCCTCGAGGCTGGAGAAGGTCTGCCCGAAGACCAGCCGGCCCCAGGCCAGGTCCAGGACGACGTCGGAGGCCATCCCCTGCCGCTGGTGCTCGGAGACCTGCTGCCAGGGGCGGCTGGTGGAGGGGGTCTCGGACACCGGGAGGCGGCGCCGGTGCCCCGCGATCCGGGGCACGCTCAGACCCCGTGGGCCTGCAGCCAGAGCTCCAGCAGACCCAGCTGCCACAGCTTGTTGCCGCGCAGCGGGGTGAGCTCGCCGTTCGGGTCGCCCAGCAGCCGGTCGACGTACTCCGGCCGGAACAGCCCGCGCGCGCGGGCGGCGTCGTCGGTCAGCGCGTCGCGCACCAGGTCGAGCACCTTGCCCTCGAGGTGGGTGATCGCCGGGACCGGGAAGTAGCCCTTGGGCCGGTCGATGACCTCCGGCGGGATGATCCGCCGGCCGATCGCCTTGAGCACGCCCTTGCCGCCGTCGGCCAGCTTCAGCTCCGGCGGGCACATCGCGGCCAGCTCGACCAGGTCGTGGTCGAGGAAGGGCACCCGGGCCTCCAGCCCCCAGGCCATGGACATGTTGTCCACCCGCTTGACCGGGTCGTCGACGAGCATGACCTCGCTGTCCAGGCGCAACGCGGCGTCCACGGCGGTGTCGGCGTGCGGCGCGGACATGTGCCGGCGGACGAACTCCAGGCTCGGGTCGCCGTCCACCGCGTAGCGGTCGGTCACGAGCCGGGCCATGTCGGCGGCGTCGCGGTCGAAGAACGCCCTGGCGTAGGTCTCCACCGCCTGCTCGCGGTCCACGCCGTGCAGCGGCGGGTACCAGTGGTAGCCGGCGAAGACCTCGTCGGCGCCCTGCCCGGACTGCACCACCCGGATCGACTGGCTGACCCGCTCGGAGAGCAGGTCGAAGGCGACGACGTCGTGGCTGACCATGGGCTCGGCCATCGCGTGGATCGCGTGGCCGAGCGCCGCGGCCAGCTCGTCGGAGGCGACCCGGATGCGGTGGTGGTCGGTGCTGAACCGCTCGGCGATGACGTCGGAGTACTGGAACTCGTCACCCTCGCGGCCGCCGACCGCCTCGAAGCCGATCGAGTAGGTGGCCAGGCCGGTCTGCCCCTCCTCGGCGAGCAGGCCGACGATCAGGCTGGAGTCCAGGCCGCCGGAGAGCAGCACGCCGACCGGGATGTCGGCCACCAGCCGCCGCCGGACGGCGACCCGCAGCGCCTCCTCGATCGCGTCCTCCCAGTCGCGGGCGGACCAGCTCGCGTGCTCGGGTCGGCGCTCGTAGCGGGCCTCCCAGTAGCGGTGCTCACGGGAGGTGCCGTCGGCCTCGACCACCCGCACGGTGGCCGGGGGCAGCTTGCGGACGCCGTTGACGATCGTCCGGGGCGCGGGGACGACGGCGTGCCAGGTGAGGTAGTGGTGCAGCGCGACCGGGTCGATGGAGGTGTCGACGTCCCCGGCCTGCAGCAGCGCCGGCAGGGAGGAGGCGAAGCGCAGCCGCCCGGGCGTCTCGGCCAGGTAGAGCGGCTTGATGCCCAGCCGGTCGCGGGCGAGCACCACGCGGCCGGTGTCGCGCTCGGTGATGACGAACGCGAACATGCCGTGCAGGTGCTCCACCACCGCGGTGCCCCAGTGGTGGTAGCCCTTGAGGATCACCTCCGTGTCGGAGGTGGAGAAGAAGCGGTAGCCGTGGCCCTCGAGCTCGGCGCGCAGCTCCTTGTAGTCGTAGATGCAGCCGTTGAAGACCGCGGTCAGGCCGAGCTCGTTGTCCACCATCGGCTGGCTGCCGGCCGGCGACAGGTCGATGACCGACAGGCGGCGGTGCCCGAAGGCCACCCGCCCGTTGCTCCAGGCACCCTGGCCGTCCGGCCCGCGGGGGACCAGGCACTCGACCATCCGCGCCACGGCGGTGGTGTCGGCCAGGGAGCCGTCGAACCGGATCTCACCGGAGAGGCCGCACATGTGGTGATCCAACCCCACCGGCCGGGCCTGCGCGAGCGGCCGGGGCTCAGGTCACACCGGCGCAACACAGCCGAGTTCCACGTGGAACAGCGGGGCGGACCGCCACCGCGGTCGCTCCGCCGATCGGCGTCCCGGCGGCCGCGCCGTCGACGTCCCGCTGGTCGTGGTGGAGGTGCGGGCGGCCTCAGGGTCCGTCGGCCGCCAGTGCGGCCATGACCTCCGCCGTCGCCGCGTCGGCGGGCAGGAAGGCCTCGATGCTGAGCTCCGCGAGGGTGATGTCGACGGCGGTGCCGAAGGTCGTGACGGTGCTGAGGAACGCCAGCTCCCGGCCACCGGCCTCCAGCCGCAGGGGGACGGCGACGGCGTTCGTCGCACCGTGGCTGCGGCCGCCGGGGAGCGCCGCCAGCTCGTGCAGCAGCGCCCGCGTCCGGGGGTCGCCGGTGACGGCGAGCTCCCGGGCCAGCCGGCCGAGCACGTGGCCACGCCACTCGGCCAGGTTGCGGATCCGGCCGGCCAGCCCGTCGGGGTGCAGGCTCAGTCGCAGCACGTTGACCGGTGGCTCGAGCAGGTGCGCCGCGACCCCGCGGGTGAGCAGGTCGACGCCGGCGTTGGCGCTCACCAGGTCCCAGTGCCGGTCGACGGCGAGGGCCGGGTGCGGTGCGTGGGCGCGCAGCACGGCGTCGACCGCGGCGCGGACCGGGGCCATCTCCGCGTCGTCGAGGGAGCGGGCGCGGTACTCGGGTGCGTAACCGGCCCCGAGCAGCAGCTGGTTGCGCTCGCGCAGCGGGACGTCGAGCTGGGTGGCCAGCCGCAGCACCATCTCGCGGCTGGGCTGCGACCGGCCGGTCTCCAGGAAGCTGATGTGCCGCGCGGAGACGTCGCTCTCGACGGCCAGGTCGAGCTGGCTGAGCCGGCGCCGGGTGCGCCACTGGCGCAGCAGTGGCCCGAAGGTGGAGCGGGTCGGGGTCGCCGTCACGGCCCGGACGCTACGGGCGCCCCGGCCGCCCGACACCTACCTCGGAGGTAAGTGCCCATGACCTGCGAGGTCATCGACGGGCGGCCGGTCCACGCGCAGCCTCGGATCCAGGCCGGAGCCACCCGGGCGCCGACCCGACAGCGAGGAGGACGCACCGTGCCCGAGGACACCACCCAGGTCCAGCGGTACATCGCCGCGTGGAACGAGACCGAGCCGCAGGCCCGCCGCCGGGCGGTCGCGGCGCTGTTCACCGAGGACGCCCGTTACGTCGACCCGCTGGTCGACGTCCGCGGGCACGACGGCATCGAGGCGGCGATCGTCGCGGTGCACGACCAGTTCCCGGGCTGGGTCTTCCGGCTCGCCGGGCCGGTCGACGCCCACCACGACCAGGTGCGGTTCACCTGGAGCCTGGGTCCGGAGGGCGAGGAGCCGCCGGTGATCGGCTCCGACGTGGCCGTCACCGACGGGGACGGCCGCTTCGCCCGGGTCTCCGGCTTCCTCGACCGGGTCCCGCAGCAGTGAGCGGGTTCGGCTCCTACGCCGTCGCCCACCTCGAGACGGTGACGATGGGCCCCGAGATCGCCGAGTACCTGGCCCGGATCGACGCCACCCTCGAGCCCTTCGGTGGGCAGTTCCTGGTGCACGGCGCCCGCGCCGAGGTCGTCGAGGGCCCGTGGCAGGGCGACCTGGTGATCATCGGCTTCCCGGACGCCGGCGGTGCCCGCGCCTGGTACTCCTCGGCGGCCTACCAGGAGATCGTCGGCCTCCGGACGGGGTCCAGCACCGGCTGGGCGGTCCTGGTGGAGGGCGTCACCGGGCCGCACCGCGCGACCGACGTCCTGGCGCCGGCCCCGTGACCGCGGGCGGCTCGGGATCGACGGCCCGGGACGTCGATCCCGGGCCGTCCGCTCGTCGGCCAGGTGCAGCCTGCACGGACTACCGCGCGACAGGCGCCATCGCGACGTCTGAGCTGGCCCGTGCGCGGTCGCTGGGTCGACAACGGTCAGAAGGGCGGGGCCTCGTCGTCCGAGAGCTCACCCGGTCCCGTCCGCGACGGCGGTGCTCCTGACCTGTCCGGCGGCAGCCCATCGGTCGACGGCGGGAATCGCATGCCGGGTGGCCGGGTGGTGCGGGTGACGCCCGACGGAGTGGTGACGGTGAGGACGCCGTCGTCGCTCATGGTGAACCGCCAGCCGCGGGCGAAGGTCTTGAGCCGGTGGTGGCTGCGGCACAGGCAGCAGAGGTTGGCGCAGTCGGTGGCCCCACCGTGGGCGTGGGGGACGACGTGGTCGGCGTCGGCCCAGCCGACGCGCTGGCCGCAGGTGGGGAACCGGCAGGTGCGGTCGCGGGTGTGGACGAAGGCCTGCTGAGCGGGGCTCGGGTCGTGGCGGTCGACCTCGGCCGGCCGGTCCAGCACCGAGCACCCACACGTGCCGTCGGGGTGGTCGGGGCAGCCGCGGCGGGCGAGACGGCCCAGCTGGTCGAGGGTGGTGGTGGCCCGGAGGGCGCCGCCGTCGTCGCTGAGCGCGAGGGTGACCGTGCCGCCCTCGGAGGTGCGCAGACCGAGGGCGTCGAGCTCGGCGAGCAGCTCGCGCAGCCGGCCGATGGTGATGGGCAGGCCGTTGACCTCTGCGGGCTCGGCCGAGCGGCCGGCCAGGGCGGACAGCGTGGCGACCAGGTGCAGGTGGGCGGTGACCGGCGGGCGGCCGGTGTCCCACGGGCGTTGGACGAGGTCGGCGAGCACCGCGGCGCGCAGCTGGCCGATGGGGCGGGGATCGCCGTCGGCCTTGAGCATGCGGGCCAGCTGGTCGACGACCTCGTGGCAGGCAGCCGCCACCGGGGCGGGCAGGTCGGCGGACAGCGTGCCCATCCCCTCCATCGGCGAGGGGTGGCAGCGCACGTCGGCCTGCCGCTGCGCCTGCTGGCGGCGTTCGTCGACCGCGTCGGCGTCGGCCTCGAGCAGTGCTGCGAGCGCGCGCTTCCTCAACCTGCCGGTCGTCAGGGACGCCGCTTCGGGCAGCAGCCGGCCCTCGATGGCGCGGGCGACCGCCGGGGAGGTGTGCTGGAGGACGTCGGCCAGGACCTTGGCGCGCGCCTCGTCGAGGGTGCCTGCGGCCATGGCCGCCCAGGTGGCGGGCAGGTGCGACCGGTAGGTCCAGGCGCGGTGGGCGAGGTGGCCGGCCGTGCCGCGGCCGCAGTTGAGCACCATCGCGAGCTCGGCGGTGAAGAACTCCGACACCCCGGGCAGCTCCGTGTCCGGCGCCCAGGAGCCCTTCGCCCCTGGCGTACCGGGCGCGGGATCGTCGTCAGCGGGGGTCTCGTCGGCCAGGCCGAGCACCAGCTCGGCCTCGTACGCCGCCTCCATCGCCTTGCGAGCGGCCACCCGCTGCAGTTCCGCGGCCTTCTGCTCGCGCGACAACAACGCCACCGGCAACCGCCGGAACGGCGCAGGTCGGTCGAGCAGACAGCCGACGAGCGCACGCTCGACCGGCGACCCCGGACCCGCGACCTCCTGCACGACTCGAACATACGTTCGGCCACTGACAATTCCGAGGTCACGTCGACCTGCAGATGGCGCCGGGGGACAGCAGGAGTCAGGCCACGCGGCTGAAGGGCAGACACACCCGCGGCTGCGGAGAACCGTCCGGCCCGCCCGCGTCCAGTG
>DATIMX010000482.1:0-3804 GCA_035474935.1 Geodermatophilus sp.
CGACCAGCGCTGCGCGATCACCAGGGCGTCGCGGTCGCCGTGCCGAACCGCCCGGTAGTTCGCCACCAGGGTCATGAACGCCCACGAGACGCCCAACGGCACCAGGATGATGTGGAACATCAGGGTGAAGGCCATCTGGGCCGCGGAATGGTCGGATTCGCGGACATGACCGCAGCCGTCCCCCGCAGTCTCGCCGTCGTGCACCACAGCGTCGTCGCCGTCGTGCTGTGCTCGGCCGGTGCGGACCGCCCGAGGAGGTGGGCTGAGTGATCTCGGTGCTCGAAACCTACGCAGCGGCGTCGTCCGTCGACTCGGTCCCCTGGGCACGGGGGACGTAGGCATCGCCCGATGTGGACGAGGCGGTGCAGAAGGCGGGAGTCGATTTCCTCACGCGGCCGGGATCAGAACTCCACTGACCAGCCGGCAGCAGGGCGAGGATCTGCGCGGCCACGCCCGGGAACAAGGGCCCGATCGGGCGATGGGTGACCAGCCGTCTTCCCGAACGGACAGGGCCGGATGGCCCGACCGGGAGCTCCCCCCATGCGGCCGGTCGGCACGTAGCCGGTTCGCAGTCTCTCGACCTCACCGCCGCGGCCAGGCCGTCCCCCGCTCCCCGACGCGGGTGATGCGCGCAGGGCCCAGGCGGCGTCCCCCGTCTCGCGGTAGGTCACGGATTCCTCCCGGCGGTGGTGGCGTGACCGTGTCCACGATCTCGTGGACCAGTGCACCTAGCCCGCTCCACGACGACGTTGCAGGGCCAGGGTCGCCGACCCCGTCAGCAGGATCAGGCCCACGTTCGCACCCAGCACGGCCAGCGCGCCACGCAGGCCGACAAGGTCGCCGACCGCCACCGCGGCGCCGATGAAGGCGGCCGCCGGGATGGTGGTGATGGAGATCGCCACGCCGACCACCACGCTGGATCGCGTCTCGAACGCGAGCACGCCGGCGATCCCGGCCACCGATGCGACCACGATCGTGGCGACGTTGACCGTCGGGAGCACCCCGAGGCCGCCGTCGCCGAGCGCCCCGTTCGCTGCCGGATAGCCGCCCACCCGAAGGAGCGCGGTGACGACGAACGCGGTCAGGCCGGCGAAGGTCAGGCCCGCCACCAATGCCGCGAAGGCCCGACCTGCCAGCCCCGCACGCCTCCCCACGATGCCGACGCAGGTAGCGCACATGGGCAGCAGGTCAGGGCTGAGCGCCATCGCGCCGACGATCAGGATCCCGTTTCTGGTCAGCACCCCGAGGGCCGCGATGACCCCGGCACAGCCCATGAACGTCAGGTACAGCGGAACGGCCCGTGCGTACTGCCGGGAGGCCATCGCCAGCTCCGACCAGGCGAGCTGGCCCTCGTTCCAGGCCGGCGGGTCAGAGGCGGACGAGGCCAGCGGCCGCTGGCTGTCCCGGTGGACGATCGCGATCTCGTCCCCGGCCACTCCCTGCGCCACCAGCTCCGCCAGCAGCGCGTCCACCACGCGCGGGGAGAGCTCGGCGGTCACCAGGACGTCGTCGCCATCCGCGGAGGGTCGGCCGACCATGACGTGGTCGACGCCCTCGCGCGCCACCAGCAGCGAGCGCACGTCGCCCACCTTGTCGCCCGGGGCGTAGATCTCGACCGAGAGCACGGCCACAGGATGGCCTCCGTCCGGGTGGCGCGAGGTGGACGGACACGTGCGGACCCGACCGCGCCGGCTCCTTCACCCCGCCCGGACGATGTGACGCGCCGGGCCGGGAGACACCGTCGTCGAATGCGTGCACCGTCGGGCGCCGTTCGCCGGCCGTCGGCCGGACAACTGGACGCCGAGCAGTTCCGCAAGCTGTTCGACGAAGTCAGCACCTGGGGTCGTCGGGGGTCCGACCAGCGCCGCGGAGCACTCGACCTGCTGTCTCCCGCCCGGGTCGTCGCCGCCGCCGAGGAGGTGCGGACCGGTCGCCGGGTCTCGATGGCACTGCCCCTGGACCTCTCGGCAGGCCCGGACAACCCCGCACCACCGGTACACCACATGACCGGACTCGCCGACGTGCCGGTCGGTTCCGGGAAGCTGCGCTTCGCCACCGACTACATCGGGATGAACGTGCACGGCGACGCGCACACCCACGTCGACGCCCTGTGTCACGTCGCCTACGACGGCCTGCTGTACGGCGGGATCCCCGCCGGGACGCTCACGTCTGCCGGGGCCGGCGAGCTGCCGATCGACATCGCCAGTACGGGGCTCGTCGGCCGTGGGGTCCTGCTGGACATCCCATCAGCCCGTGGGGTCGCGTGGCTCGAGCCCGGCGACCACGTGACGACCGAGGACCTCCGCCAGGCCGAGGTGGCTCAGAACGTCCGTGTCGGCCCCGGGGACATCCTCTGCGTGCGTGTCGGCCACCGCAGACGGCGCACCCACGTGGGCGCGTGGGACGTGGCGAACAGCCGGGCCGGGCTGCACCCGACGGCGATGCGCTTCCTGGCGGAACGCGACGTGGCCGCGCTCGGCAGCGACGGCAACAACGACACCGCGCCGAGCGTGGTGACCGACGTGCCGTACCCCGTGCACGTCCTGGCGGTCAACGCTATGGGGCTGCACCTCGTGGACTACCTGCAGCTGGAGGAGCTGACCCGGGTGTGCCAGGAGTTGCGACGGTGGTCCTTCTTCTGCCTGATCGCTCCGCTGCGTCTCGTAGCCGGCACCGGCTCGCCGGTGAACCCCATCGCCGTGCTGTGACGGCGTCCACGTACCGAGCGCGGCTCGTCCCGCACGGATGAGGCAGCCCCGGCTCCTCCTCCCAGATGGAGCCCGCGGAGCCGAGCGGTCGCGTCCACACGGACCGAAGCCAGGAAGACCCCATGCCAGAGAGCACCGCGTTCGACGTCATCGTCATCGAGTCCGGGGCGGGCGGGCGGGGACGCTCACGCACCGCCTCGCACCGCCTCACACCGTCCGGGAGGCGGGTGCTGCTGCTGGAACGCGGCGGAACCTCCCACGGGAGCGCGACAACTGGTCGTCGTCCGCGGTCTTCGCGTCAGGCACGTACCGAGCGCCGGAGTTCTGGCTCGACCAGCACGGCCACGAGCTCCCGCCCGAGGTCGACTACTACGTCGGCGGCAGCCCGAAGTTCTACGGCGCGGCGCTGTTCCGCCTGCGCCCCGACCCGACCGGACACGGCGTCAGCGGCGTGGTGACCGAGTTCCGGGACGGGCTGCGCGGCGTCCAGGATCCGTGCACCGATCGCCCGCCGTGCGGGGCCGCTGACGGTGAGCTCCCTGCCGGCGACGACCCCGCGGCCGACGGCGGGATTCCGTCAGCCGGACAGTCGCAGCGCCCCGGTCGGGCACTGGGCGACGGCGTCCCGGACGGCGTCCTCGTCGGCCTGCCCGGGCTCCGGCTGCAGCAGCCGGACGACGCCGTCGTCGCCGACCTCGAACACCTCCGGTGCGAGGAGCTCGCAGGTGCCCGAGCCGACGCACACGTCCCGGTCGACCTCGACCCGCATCAGCGCACCCCGGTCAGCCGGGCCGGCTGCCGCTTGACGCCGTTGACGAACGACGAGCGCAGCCGGTCGGGTTCGCCGGTGATCTCGAGGTCGGGCAGCCGGTCGAACAGCGCCCGGAAGGTGACCGCCAGCTCCCGCCGGGCCAGGTGCGCGCCGAGGCAGAAGTGCGGCCCCCTCGACCCGAATCCCACGTGCGGGTTGGGATCCCGGGCCAGGTCGAGGACCTCCGGGTCCCGGAACACCGCGGGGTCGCGGTTCGCGGCGGCGTAGAGGAGCAGGAACTTGTCGCCCGCCCGGAACCGGTGACCGTTCACCTCGCCGTCCCGC
>DATIMX010000483.1:0-15901 GCA_035474935.1 Geodermatophilus sp.
CAGACCCTCGACGAGCTCGAGCGGCGCGACCCCGACGGCTTCGCCCGGTGGCTCTCCGGCCTCCCGCTGGCCGGCAGCGACCCCAGCGGCGACCTCAAGCACGGCGACGCCGCCGCCTGAGGCGCGCCGCGCCCGGCGAAAACGGTCGATGCCCGACCCCCTGACGGCGGCACGGCACGTCCGCGAGACCCTCGCCGACGACGGCACCTTCCTGCTGGTGGAGCCGTACGCCAACGACCGGCTCGAGGACAACCTCAACCCGGTGGGCCGGCTGTACTACGGGGCCTCCACGGTGATCTGCGTAGCGCACTCGATGAGCGAGGAGCCCCGAACGGCGCTCGGTGCCCAGGCGGGGGAGGCCCGGCTCACCGACGTGCTCCACGAAGCCGGGTTCAGCCGCGTCCGGCGCGCCACGGAGACCCCCTTCAACCTGGTGCTCGAGGCCCGTCCCTAGCCGACAGAAGGCGCCGACCGCCGGCCTCGACGGCGGCCGGCGCGGCGACGGTGGGCGCCGTCGTCCAGCTCCCTGACGTCGCCGAGTCCGCTCGATGCCGATGACGGTGGGACGGCGGGGAACGGTGTCACCCGACGACCAGGTTCCCGTGCATCTCCGGGTGGATGTTGCAGTGGAATGGATAGGACCCGGGCTCTGTCGGCGCGGTGAAGCTGCTCTTCCCCGGAGGTGCCGGGTCGTCGAAGGCGTTTCCGCTGTTGGCCGTGACCGTGTGCGCCACCGAGTCCATGTTGTCCACGCTGATCTCCGCCCCGGGGCCGACCGAGGACGGCGTCGTGAAGCCGAAGTCCTTGATCGTGATCACCGGCGCGGACGACGTCGCCGTGGCGGACCCGGCAGCCGGTGCCGATGAACTGGACGCCGCGCCGGTCGACGACCCCGTCGAGCCGCAGGCGGTCAACATGCCCACGGCGACCGCACACACGCAGGACACCACCGCCCTCCGCGTCGGCTGGAGCGGCGCGGGCCGGACCGGTAGCGCTGCATCGGTCCGCTCGCCTCGCTGGGCGGGGGCGTCAATCTCGAACATGAGCCGTCCGTCCTCACTTCCGGCGGCACCGGGTCGCCGTTGGCGGCGCCCGACCCGAAGGATCGCGTAGGGACGGTGGGGGTGGGGACGACGGGCACCTGTTCGGCAGCTCGGGATGTCGGATGGCGTCGTCTGCTGGCGTTGCGTCACCGTTCGCGAGCCGTGTGGGGTGCGGCCGGCGACCTGTCGGGGACAGCGTCGCAACGGCGCAGCGGAGCGGGCATCCGGGCCGTCGACTCCGGTACGTCACGTACTGCAGACGTGCGATCACGCAACCGCGCCCTGCACGGTTGTCCCGTGCGGTCTCCCTATGCTTGTCCCGGGACCCGGTCCCGTGTCCCGCCGGCGTGGCGCAACTGGTAGCGCACCCGACTTGTAATCGGGCGGTTGGGGGTTCGAGTCCCCCCGTCGGCTCACACAGCTCACGGCGTCCGGCGCCGGTGGTCGTTGCACAAGGCAAACAAACGGCAAGAAGTCGGTAAAGCGTCGTCCGGGCCGGTATCGGAACGCGTCCGTACTGCCTAGCGTCCCCGGTCGTGACCACAGCGGTCAGCCCCTCCCGGGGCTGGACCGGTACCGCATCGGATCTGCCGCACGCACGTCGTGGCCGGGACCCCGGCCACCCTCCCGCTCGAGTCAGGAGCCGGATGCCCGAGATAGGCATCCGGACCCTGCCGCCGACGCCCGGTCACGGCGCCGGCACGGAGGCATCCGTGCGCGGCACGTCCGGACGACGACGGAAGGGATGGGATGCACCGGTGTCACTGCTGGACCTGGTCATCATTGCGGTCATCATCGTGCTGATCGCGCTCATCGCAGGCGTGTACTGGCACCAGAGCCGGCGGGCCGAGCGCCACCACGACGCCGGCAGGGGCAGGGAATAGGCCCGAGGACCGGCAGCGCCCGGCGGCCTGGGCAGATCTCAGCCGCCGGGCTGCCGGGCCGGGACGGCGTCGTCCTCGCGCACCGCGGTCGGCAGGAGCAGCGTGAACACCGGCGGCGACACCCGCGTCAGGGTCAGCCGGCCCTGCTCGGCCTCCACCAGCCGACGGGCCAGGGCCAGGCCGATGCCGTGCCCGTCCCGGCGGTCGGCCTGGCGGGCGAAGAGCGCGTCCTCGGGGTCGTGGACGCCCGGGCCCTCGTCGGCGACATCGACCGCGACAGCTCCGGGAGCCTCGCGGACGGCGACCGTGACCGTTCCGCGGCCGTGGGTGACGGCGTTGTCGACCAGGACCCCGAGCACCTGACGCACCGCCGCGCCCGACGCCCGCGCGTGCGGGGCGTCGGGGTCGACCCGCACGGCGAGGTCGCGGCCGTGCAGTGCCAGGCGCGCGCCCCACTCCGGCGACAGCTCCCCGATCAGGGTGTCCAGGTCCAGCGGCTCCACCGGGGCGTCCGGCGCGCGCTGCCCGACCCGGGCCAGGGTCAGCAGCTCGTCGATGATCGCCTCGAGGCGGTCGGCGTCGGCCAGGGTCGCGGCGATCGCCGGCCGCGGATCGGCGTCCGAGCGCTCGAGTGCGGCCTCCAGGCGCAGCCGCATCCCCGCCAGCGGGGTCCGGAGCTGGTGGGAGGCGTCGGCGGAGAAGGCGCGCTCGCGGGCGAGCAGCTCGTCCAGGCGCATCGCGGTGGCGTCGAGCGCGGCACCCACCGCGTCGATCTCCTCGATCCCGCCCCGGTGGCTGCGGACGCTGAAGTCCCCATCGCCCAGCCGCCGGGCGCTCTCCTCCAGGTCCTCCAGCGGCCGGGCCAGCCGGCGGGCCTGCCGGCGTCCGACCAGCCAGGCGATCGCCACCGCGGCAGCGGCCAGGCCCGCCATCGCCGCCCAGAGGACGCTCACGTGCCACAGCACGGTGGCGCGCGGGGTGGTCACGAGCACGGCGCCGACCACGTCGTCGGAGTGCGTGACGGGGAAGGCGGCCACCAGGAGATCGCCCTCCGTCCGCGAACTCACCTCGCCGTCGAGGGCGCGGGACAGCAGCCGGGAGTGCTCGCCCGGGACGGCGCCGGCCTGCCGGTCGCCGTCCTCGCCGTAGACGGCCACGGCGTAGTCGTCGTCGTCGTACACCTCGAGGTCCTCGGGGTCGATCGGGGCTCCGTCATAGACCTCCCCGGAGACCTCGATCGCCACGTAACTCGCGACGCGCACGAGATGGGTGCGTTCGTGCTGCACGGCGTAGTCGAGCACCGCCACGGCCAGGGGGACCGCGAACAGGCAGGTCGCGAGCACGGAGGTCAGGACGGCGAGGGCGATGATCCGGGTGCGCACGGGCGGGACCTCCCTCCGGCGGTCGGCGGTCACGGTGCCCGGGACCGTCAGCGTGCTCCGCCCGGCGGGTGCTGTCACCGCATCCCGCCGCGGCCGGACGGGGCCCGCAGCCGGGGAGGCGGTGCCACCATGCCCGCATGGCGGGTCGGGTCCTACTGGTCGAGGACGACGCGTCCATCGGTGAGGCGCTGGTGTCGAGCCTGCGCAGCCACGCCTACGACGTGGCCTGGGAGCGCACCGGTGCCGCGGGCCTGGCCCACGCCGCGGCCACCCCGGTCGACCTCGTCCTGCTCGACCTCGGCCTGCCCGACCTCGACGGCGTGGAGGTGTGCCGGCAGCTGCGGGCCACCCAGCCGGCGTGCGTGCTGGTGATGCTGACGGCGCGCTCGGCGGAGATGGACGTCGTCGTCGGCCTGGAGGCGGGCGCCGACGACTACCTGGTCAAGCCGGTCCGGCTGGCCGAGCTGCACGCCCGCCTCCGGGCCCACCTGCGCCGCGGTGGCAGCGGGGCGACGGGACCCGCCGTCCGCGCCGTGGGCGATCTGGTGGTCGACGTCGCCCGGCACCGGGTCACGGTGGCCGGCGGCGAGCTGCACCTGCGGCCCAAGGAGTTCGACCTGCTCGCGCGCCTGGCCGCCCAGCCCGAGGTGGCGCACAGCCGGGAGCAGCTGATGGCCGACGTCTGGGACGAGAACTGGTTCGGCTCGACGAAGACCCTCGACGTCCACGTCGCGGCGCTGCGGCGCAAGCTGCAGGAGGTCACCCCGCCCGGTCGCCGGGTTCCGCAGATCGTCACCGTGCGCGGGCACGGCTACCGGTTGGAGCTGGCGGCCCCCGACGGTCGGTAGCCGGCGGCCGGCCGGCCGAGGACGTCCGACGCGGCCAGGCTCAGCGCCCAGGTCGCGGCGCGGGAGACGGTCCCCCCGCCGATGTCCGGGACGTCGACGTCGGCCAGGCGCTCGACGCCGATCGGCCCGCGGGTCAGGACCGCGTGCACCGTGTCGAGGACCGTGTCGAGGCAGCGGTGCGGGTGCGGGGTGCCCCGGGACACGTGCGCCTCGACCGTCAGCAGCTCACCGCCGTCCGGGGCGCCAGGGCGCTCGTCGGCCGCCCAGCTCGGGACGATCGAGGACGCCGCCGGCGCCTGAGCCCACTGCAGGGCGGCGGCGTGGTTCAGCAGCAGGGGCGCCAGCACGGGGTCGCGGGTGAGCAGACCGCCGACCACGAGGTGCAGATCCGTCATCGTCGTCCTGCCGCGGGTGTCCGAGGGGCGTGCGAGGGTGCCCTCCCACGCTAGGCGGTCGCCGGCCAGTGCGGGACCACCGCCCGGTAAGGACTGGGTAAAAGCACGTCCCGTGGTGGGCCGGGCGGTCCGCCGCTAGCGTGGCGCTCGGCCGGCGGCGAGACGACGGCGCCGGGAGCCGAGCCCTGGAGGCGGCCGTGTCCGACCACGTCTACCGGCTGAGCGAGATCGTCGGCAGCAGCCAGACCAGCGTCGACGACGCCATCCGCACCGCGATCCGCAAGGCCGCGCAGACGGTGCGGCAGATCGAGTGGTTCGAGACCAAGGAGATCCGCGGCCAGGTGGTCGACGGCGACGTCAGCTACTTCCAGGTGCGGCTGTCCATCGGCTTCCGCGTCGAGGACTAGGGGAAGGACCCCGTCCTCCCCACCCCTCGCAGGCTCGGGGCGGTGCCCTGGACGGGGCCGGGGCGGGGTCCTCTCAGTCGAAGCTGCCGGCGCCGTCCCGCCGGTAGGGGGAGCGGCGCTCGAGCTGCTCCCGCTCGCTGCGCTCGGCCCGCAGCCGCGCCGCCGTGCCCGGCGGGTAGCCGGCCTTGGCGACCCGGTGCTCGGTGGTCTCGACCATGAACGCCGTCGAGAAGATCAGCCCCATGAGCAGCCCGCCGGCGGCGGCGGAGAGCCGGTAGACCAGCGGCACGGGGACGACGGCGACGCAGAGCACGAGCACCGGCAGCAGCTGCACCACCGCCCGCGTCAGGTGGCGGCGCACCCAGCCGGGCTCCGTCGTGTCGGCCAGGACCCACGGGGAGAGCTCCCGCGGCAGCCGGCCGCCCAGCGCGTAGCGCACCCACTGCAGCGGCGTGGGGCGACGCGTCTCGGTACGGGTCCGCACACCGACGACGGTAGGCCGCTCCGGGCGTTGCCGGGGGCCTGGGAGCGGGAGCACACTCGGCCCGCGCGACCCGACGGCGAGGAGGTCCGGCATGCACATCCGTCAGCTGCTCCGCCGCAAGGGAGGCGACGTCGCCACCGTGGATGCGGCCGCCAGCGTCCGCACCGCCCTCGCCCTGCTCGCCGAGCACGAGGTCGGCGCCCTGGTGGTCTCCCAGGACGGGCGCCACGTCGACGGGATCGTCTCGGAGCGGGACGTCGTCCGGGCGCTGCACGAGCGCGGCGCCGGGCTGCTCGCCGACCCGATCGCCAGCGTGATGACCGCGCAGGTGCACACCTGCGTCCCGGACGCGGGCGTCGAGGAGCTGGCCCGCACGATGACCGAGCACCGGGTGCGGCACGTCCCCGTCGTCGAGCAGGGCGCGCTGGTCGGCATCGTCTCCATCGGTGACGTCGTCAAGGCCCGGCTCGACCAGCTGGAGGAGGAGCGCGCCCAGCTGGTCGACTACATCCAGAC
Source organism: Geodermatophilus sp. (assembly GCA_035474935.1). Taxonomy (GTDB): domain Bacteria; phylum Actinomycetota; class Actinomycetes; order Mycobacteriales; family Geodermatophilaceae; genus Geodermatophilus. The sequence continues at coordinate 5,960 of DATIMX010000483.1, forward strand.
CGGGTGAAGGACCTCGTCCTCTCCACCTCCGCAGGTCCGGGACGGGGCCGGGGTAGCGTGCCGCGAGTGGACGAGCGGCGCGTCGGGGTCGCCTCCGGACTGGCCGCGTACGGCCTCTGGGGGCTGTTCCCGCTGTACTTCCCCCTGCTCGAGCCCGCCGGCGGGCTGGAGATCGTGGCCCACCGGGTCATCTGGTCGCTGCTCTTCGTCGCCGTCCTGCTGACCGCGGTGCGCGCCTGGCCGCAGGTGCGCGCGACGGTCACCGACCGCCGCGCGCTGCTGGTGCTGTCGGGCGCCGCCGTGCTCATCGCCGCCAACTGGCTGGTCTTCGTCTACGGCGTCAACTCCGGGCACGTGGTCGAGACCTCACTCGGCTACTTCATCAACCCGCTGGTCAGCGTGCTGCTCGGCGTCGTGGTGTTCGCCGAGCGGCTGCGCCGGCTGCAGTGGGTCGCCGTCGGCATCGCCGCGGTCGCGGTGGGCGTGCTCACCGTCGACTACGGCCGCCCGCCGTGGATCGCCCTGACGCTGGCGGCCACCTTCGGCCTGTACGGGCTGATGAAGAAGCTGGTGCGCGTCGCGGCCGCGCCGGGGTTGTTCGTGGAGACCGCGCTGGTCGTCGTCCCCGCGGTGGCGGTCCTCGCCGTCCTGCACGCGCGGGGAGAGGGGACGGCGGGCAGCGCCGGGACCGGCCACCTGCTGCTGCTCCTGAGCTCGGGCGTGGCCACCGCTGTCCCGCTGCTGCTGTTCGCCGGCGCGACGCGGCGCATCCCCCTGTCCACGGTGGGGCTGCTGCAGTACGTCACGCCGCTGATGCAGCTGGCGATCGGCGTATTCGTCTACGACGAGCCCATGCCACCGGCCCGGCTGGCCGGCTTCGTCATCGTCTGGATCGCCCTGGCCGTCTTCACGGTCGACAGCCTGCGCAGCGCCCGCGCCGGAGCCCGCCGGCGGACGGCGGAGGCCACGCCCGCACCGGTCTGAAGAAGGACCTCCTTACCCCCCGCCACTCGCAGGCGCGTGCCAGGCCCCGTCCAGAGGCTCGCCGCGAGCCTGCGAGTGGTGAGGAGGACGGGGTCCTTCTGCCTGCACGGGGGCCGCCGGTGGCTCGGAGATGTCGGGGGGCGGGACTACCGTCGGAGGTGTTCCGAAGGAGGACTCCCGTGTCTGCCGAACCAGCTCCCGCGGTCTCCCCGCCGGGGGGCGAGGTGCCTCTTCCCCCGGCGGCCGACCCGACCCCCGTACCCCCGTCCGACCTGCCCGCCCGGCCCGGCGACCTGACCCGCCGCGAGCACGAGATGCTCGCGTTCGAGCGGCAGTGGTGGCGCCGGCCCGGCGCCAAGGAGACGGCCATCCGTGACCGCTTCGGCCTGGCCCCGACCCGCTACTACCAGATGCTCAACGCCCTGGTCGACCGGCCGGCGGCACTCGAGGCCGACCCGCTGCTGGTGCGGCGGCTGCGCCGGCTGCGCGCCGCGCGCGGACAGCGTCGATCGTCTCAGTTCCTGGGCAACGGAGGCCGCGCCCTCTAGATTTGGTCACCGTGGGCAGGCACGCCGCGCCAGGCGGTGACGGAACGGACCGGGGGAGCACCCCCGTCCCGCACGGACGACGCCGCACCGACGGCTCGCCCAGCGCGCCTCCGGCCGCTGGCGAGCTGGGCGAGCACCCCACGGCGCCCAACCGCAGCCGCGCCGACCGCCGGCGCGAAGGACTGCTCGAGGCTGGGGAGGACCCGGGTCGCCGCCGTCCCGCGCAGGGCCGCCCGGTGCCGCCGGCCGCACCGGCCCGCGGCGCCGCACCCGCCCGCCCTGCCGTCCCGGCCGTGTCGCGCGGCGCCACCGCCGCTACACGGAACGGCAGCCCGGCCGCCGGCGCTCCGCGTGCCGCTGTGCCCGCCGCCCAGGGAAGCCGCGCCGCCGGAGCCAGCCGCGCCGCTGCGGTCCCCGCCCGGCCGGCGCCGGTCCCGGTCGCCGGTGCCGCCCGCCCCGCGCCGGTCCCGGTCGCCGGTGCCGCCCGCCCCGCGCCGTCCGCCGCCCGCCCCGCGCCGTCTGCCGCCCGCCCCGCGCCGTCTGCCGGTCGCCCGCGGCCGACCCCGTCCGCGGACCGGCCACCCGCGGAGCCCGCGCCGCAGACCCGCATGCGGCTGCCGGTGCCGCCGTCCGCGGCCGCGGCGCCTCCGGCGCCGGCCGCGCCGGCTGCTCCCCGCACCACCGTCGCCCCGTTCCAGGCGGTGCCCACGCCCGAACCGGCCGACGACCCGGCGCCGGCCCCGGCCGGCCGCCCCGCGGAGACCCCCCGCCGCCGTGCCGCGGACCGGGTCCGCCCGGTGCCGGCCGACGCGGCGTCGGCCGGCACCGCGGCGACGACGGGCCACCCGGCCGCGGCCGGGCCCGACGAGGAGCCCGCCTGGTCCTCCGGCCGGCCGCCGGGCGCCGCGTCGTCCCCGGGCGCCGCCCCCGGGTACCGGGACTGGACCAGCCCCTCCCGGACCCGCGACGAGGCCCCGCCCGCGCCGCCGGCCACCGAGGCGATCCCCGACCGCACGCCCGCCGGCTCGTCCCGCGCGGCCGCGCCCGCGACCGAGGCCATCCCCGACCGGACGCCCGTCCACGATGACGACGAGTACGACGACGCGGACCGGTACGACGACGACCGGTACGACGACGGGTACGACGACGACGCGGACCGGCCGGACGACCACGAGGACCACCGCGGGCCGGACACCGGCAGCTCCACCGGCGTCGTCGGGGGCCGCGCCGCGTTCAGAGCGGAGCGCCAGGCCGCCGAGGCCGAGCGGCTGCGCGCCGTCCGCGCCGCCCGCCAGGAGGAGCGGCGCACCACCGGGGTGCGCCGCGCCGCGGTGGGCCTGCTGGCCGTCGCCGTCGTCGCCCTCGTGGTGCTCGGCGTCTACTCCTTCACCTCGCCCGAGGCCCAGGAGGCCGCGCGCGACACCTCCACCGGGCCCAGCCCGACGGCGCCGGCCCCGGCCGTGCCGAGCTCGGCCCTGCCGCCGCTGGACGTCCAGCCGCTGCCGCCGGCCGATGCCGCACCCGTCGCGCCGGTGCGCGTGCCCGTCACCGTGCTCAACGCCACGGGTGTCTCCGGCCTGGCGGGCGACGTCGCCGCGGAGCTGACCTCCGGTGGCTGGGAGTCCGCGGGCGTCGGGGAGTACAACGGCGCCGACGTCGCGACGACGACCGTCTACTACACCGACGGGGACCAGGCCCAGTACGACGCCGCCGTCCAGCTCGTCCAGCAGTTCCCGGAGATCAGCGGCCCGGCGGTGCGCTTCTTCGAGGTCCCGGACGTCGAGGCGCCCGGTCTCGTGGTCGTGACCACCGGCGAGTGGCTGCCCTGACCGCAGGGCACCGCGCGCCGCGCCGTCCCCGGAACCACCGGGCGCGGCCGTCCGTTGGCGGCTCCGTGCGTCCCGTTCGCGGGCCCGTGCGTCCCCGCCCGCGTCCCGGCGCCCGCGCGACGTCCGCCGCCCTGCTCATGCTGCTCACCCTGGCCGTGGCCGGGCTGCTGCCGGTCGCCCCGGCCGCGGCGGCCGAGGACGTCGCCACCGAGGAGGCGCGGGTCCCCGTCGGCGCGGGCGCGGACGCCGCCGAGCTCGACACCACCCTGTACCTGCCCGCCTCCGCGACGGCCGACGAGCCGGCGGCGGCGGTCGTGCTCGCCCACGGCTTCGGCGGCAGCAAGGACTCGGTCGCCGACGACGCCCGCGACCTGGCCGGCCGCGGCTACGTCGTCCTGACCTACTCGGCCCGCGGCTTCGGGGAGAGCACCGGCCGGATCGGGCTGGACGACCCGCGGTTCGAGGTGGCCGACCTCTCCGCGCTGCTCGACCGGCTCGCGGCGCGCGACGACGTCCTGCTCGATGCCGCAGGCGACCCGCGGGTCGGCGTCGCCGGGGCCTCCTACGGCGGGGCCCTGGCCCTGCTCGGCGCCGGCCAGGACGACCGCATCGACGCGATCGCCCCGCAGATCACCTGGAACTCGCTGACCGCCGCGTTCTTCCCCTCGCAGGTCGGTGGGCCGGCGGCCGACACCGTCGCGGCCACCCCGCAGGCGCAGGGCGGCGGGGTCTACAAGCGGCTGTGGTCGGGCCTGTTCTTCGGCGTCGGGTCGGCCCCCACCGGCGGGCTGCTCGGCGCACTCGGCGGCGGGGACGGCGACGGCGACGGAGCCGCCGCGGCCGGCGGCCCGCCCGCGGACCTCCCCGCCGACCTCGGGTCGATCGACCCGGCGGCGGTGGACCCGCAGGCGGTCGAGCAGCTGCTGACCTGCGGCCGCTTCACCGCCGAGGTGTGCGCGGCGTACCAGTCCGCGGCGTCCACCGGCACGCTCACTCCCGAGATCGCCGCCGTGCTCGACCGCAGCAGCCCGGCCACGGTGCTCGACCGGATCGACGCGCCCACCCTGCTGGTGCAGGGCACCCAGGACTCGCTGTTCGGTCTGGGTCAGGCCGACGCCAACGCCCGCGGCATCGCCGCCGACGGCACCCCGGTGAAGGTCGTCTGGTACGCCGGCGGCCACGACTCCCAGGCCTCCGAGCGCACCACCGAGGAGCTGCGCGAGCTGGTCGCCGGCTGGTTCGACTGGCACCTGCGGGGCCGGGGCGAGGACCCCGGCACCGGCTTCGAGTTCCCCGCCCCGACCGGCGTGACCGCGACCGTCGGGAGCGTGCAGGGCGGCAACCGCACCGTGACCGCGCCGGCGTACCCGGGCCTGGCCGGCACCGAGCCCGCGCAGCGCGAGGCGGTCGCCGTCGACGGTCCGCTGCAGCCGGTGGTCACGCCCGCCGGTGGCACGCCGGCCGCGATCACCGTCGTCCCGGGGCTGGGCTCGCTGGCCTCGGCGCTGGCGGGGCAGTCGTTCGAGATCCCCGGCCAGTTCGCCGCCTTCGAGAGCGAGCCGCTGGACGAGGCGGTGGAGGTCGTCGGCGCCTCGACGATCGACCTCGACGTCGCCTCGCCGGGCGGCTCGGCGACCCTGTTCGCCAAGCTCTACGACGTCGCCCCCGACGGGACGGCGACGCTGCCGGCGGGCCTGGTCGCGCCGCTGGCGCTCACCGGCCTGTCCGCGGACCCGACCGCGCCGACGCGGGTGGGCGTGACGCTGCCGGGGATCGTGCACCGCTTCGAGGCCGGGCACACGATGCGCGTGGTGGTCTCCTCGACCGACCAGGCGTTCGCGCTGCCGGCCGAGGCGGCCGTCTACTCCGTCGCGCTGGCCGGGGGCGGGGACGCCGCCGCCCTCGCCGTCCCGGAGGTCGACGGGCGCACCGAGGCCGCGGGCGGCACCTCCCGCTGGTGGGTGCTGCTCGGCGTCGTGGTGGCGCTGGGCCTGCTCGGCTGGCTGGCCGCGCTGCTGTGGGGACGACGGCGCCGCCGGCGGGTCTCGGTGGTCGAGCCCGACGGCGAGGAGGTGCCGCTGCGCCTCACCGGCGTCTCCAAGGCCTACAAGGACGGCTTCGTCGCCGTCCGCGACCTCTCCTTCGAGGTGCGTCGCGGCCAGGTCCTCGGCCTGCTCGGCCCCAACGGCGCGGGCAAGACGACGTCGCTGCGCATGCTCATGGGGCTGATCCGGCCGACCGAGGGACGGATCACCGTCTTCGGCCACGAGATCCGCCCGGGCGCGCCGGTGCTGTCCCGGCTGGGGTCGTTCGTCGAGGGCACCGGGCTGATGCCGCACCTGTCCGGCCGCGACAACCTGCGGCTGTACTGGGCCGCCACCGGCCGCCCCGCCGAGGACGCGCACCTGGCGGAGGCCATCGAGGTGGCCGGCCTCGGGGCCGCGATCGACCGGCCGGTGCGCCGCTACAGCCAGGGCATGCGCCAGCGCGTCGCGATCGCCCAGGCGATGCTGGGTCTGCCCGACCTATTGGTGCTCGACGAGCCGACCAACGGGCTGGACCCGCCCCAGATCCACGCCATGCGGGAGGTGCTGCGCTCCTACGCCGCGACCGGCCGCACGGTGATCGTCTCCAGCCACCTGCTCAGCGAGATCGAGCAGACCTGCAGCCACGTCGTCGTCATGGCCAAGGGGCAGAAGATCGCCCAGGGCACGGTCGAGGAGATCGTCGGCGCCGGCGGGTCGGTGCTGGTCGGCCTGGCCGACGACGCCGACACCGAGCGGGCGGCCGCGGTCCTCACCGGGCTGCCCGGGGTGACGGTGGAGCGCACCGACGAGGGGCTGGTCGCCGACCTCGACGGCACCGGCCGGGCGCAGGCGCTGCACGCGCTGGTGGCGGCCGGCATCGCGGTGGACGCGTTCACGCCGCGCCGCCGGCTCGAGGACGCGTTCCTGGCACTGGTGGGGGAGGGGTCGTGACGACGACGGCCGAGCGAGCATCGCAGCGGGCTGGGGGCACCTCCCGCTCGCGCGGGACGGCGAGCGAGGAACGGAACGAGGCCGGAGTCGGACCGTGGGCACAGTGACGACCGGCCACGTCCAGCCGACCGGGGCGGTCGCGGGCTACCGGCCCGAGCGCACGCTGCGGCTGTCGGTCGAGCTGCGCCGGCAGTTCAAGCGCCGGCGCACCCTCGGCGTCCTGGTGCTGATGGTGGCGCTGCCGCTGATCCTCATCGCCGCCCTCCAGCTGGGTGGCACCGAGGAGGCCGAGGAGAACAGCCGGATCAACCTCGTCGACGTCGCCACCGCCAGCGGGCTGAACTTCACGCTGTTCGTGCTGTTCGCGACGACGAGCTTCTTCCTGGTCGTCGTCTACGCGCTGTTCTTCGGCGACACGGTGGCCGCCGAGGCCCAGTGGGGGTCGCTGCGCTACACCCTGGCCACCCCGGTGCCGCGGATGCGGCTGCTCCGGCAGAAGTGGCTGGCCGCGCTGGTGCTGTCGGTGGGGGCGCTGGTCACCCTCGTGCTCACCGCGCTGCTCGCCGGCGGCATCGCGTTCGGCTTCGACGCCGTCCAGACGCCGGTCGGCGTCACGCTGGGCCAGGGCGAGGGGCTGCTGCGCCTGGCCGGGATGGTCGGCTACCTCGCCGTCCACCTGCTCGTCGTCGGCACGCTGGCGTTCTGGCTGTCCACCGTGACCGACGCGCCGCTGGCCGCGGTCGGCGGGGCGGTGTTCACGATGTTCGTCTTCGCGATACTCGACCAGGTCGAGCAGCTGGGGTCCATCCGCGACTTCTTCCCGACCGCGGAGGAGTTCGCCTGGACCGACCTGCTGCAGACCCCCGTCGACTCCGGCGACCTGTTCCGCGGCGTCGTCCAGTCGCTGGTCTACGCGGCGGTGTTCACGGCTCTGGGCTTCCGGCACTTCTCCCGCCGCGACGTCACGTCCTGAAGGACCCCGTCCTCCCCACCCCTCGCGAGCTCGGGGCGGTGCCCTGGACGGGGCCGGCTGCGTCACGCCTGCACGGACCCCTCCGGGGCCCACTCGGCGCGACATCGATGCCTGTCACAGCGACGCGCGGACGGCCTGGGCCCAGCCCTCGCCCATGGGGGCGTCGGTCACCGACACGTTGGGGACGCCGGCCAGCAGGTCGGCCATGCCGTCGACGGTGGCCCCGTTCGCGGTGATCCACAGCCGGCCGACCGCGGGCGCCATCTCCAGGTCGCTGACGCTGTCGCCGATGGCCACCGCCTCGGCCGGGGTCACCCCGCGCCGTTCGAGGTCCCAGGCGATCGCCGCGCCCTTCGTGATCCCGCGCGGCATCAGGTGGTAGATCCGCGCCGGCGCCTCGGCGGGCGCCAGCGTCGTGCGGGCCGTGCGCGGCAGCGCCCCGTTGTCCTTGAGGGTCAGCCAGCCCATCCCCCGCTCGGCGAGCCAGGCGTCCACCGCCGGCGGGTCGAGGCGGCCGCGCAGCAGGGCGTCGGTCTGGTGGGTGGCGTGCCACGGCGCATGCCACTCGACCTGCCCGGGGTGCTGGGCGACCAGGGCGTCGACCACCCCGAGCTCGGCCATCACCGCCATCGGCGTGCGCCCCGCGTACTCCTCGGGCAGCGCGCCGGTCAGCCGGTGCGTCTGCCGGGCGGCGTTCCAGCTGATCGTGGCGCCCAGCTCCGCGATGGCGCCGTCGGCGGCGAAGATCCGTGCCGCCTCCACCACCTGCTCGAAGGTGCGGCCGCTGACCAGCACGAGTGCCACGCCGGCGCGGTGCAGCTCCAGCAGGGTGGCCGCCGGCTCGGCGGTCAGCTCACGTCCCTCGGTGTGCCAGAAGGAGCCGCGTGGGCCGACCATCGTGCCGTCGAGGTCGGTGTAGACGACGCGCGTGCTCACCTGCCCATCCTGGCCCGGCGCACTGCGCCACCCACGACGTGGGTAGAGTCCAGGGCGTTCCACTCATCCAGAGGGGCAGAGGGACACGGCCCGACGAAGCCCCGGCAACCGCCGCACCGCGCATCCGCGCAGCGGAAGGGTGCCAATTCCGTCCCGCGCGGCTCGACGGCCCGATGCGGGGAAGATGAGGAGGTAGTCGTCGCATGACCCTGACCGCTCCCGGTTCTCTGCAGGCCGACTCCAGCGCGGGCGGCCCCGTCCCGCCGTCCCCGGCCCGCGGGCTCGTCTGTCGCAACTGCGGCGCCACCTTCGGCCTGATCGCCGAGCACGCCTGCGCCGAGTGCTTCGGCCCGCTCGAGGTCGACTACGACAAGGACCTGATGGCCGCGGTCACCCGCGAGCAGATCGAGGCCGGTCCGCAGAACATCTGGCGCTACGCCGCGCTGCTCCCGGTCGGGCAGGACCCGGCGTCCCGGGTCACCCTCGACCCCGGCATGACCCCGCTGGTGCGGGCCGACCGGCTGGCCGCCGAGCTGGGGCTCACCGGCGGCCTGTGGGTCAAGGACGACTCGGCCAACCCCACCCACTCCTTCAAGGACCGGGTGGTCAGCCTCGCCGCGACGGCGGCCAAGGGCTTCGGCTACACCAAGATCGCCTGTGCCTCGACCGGGACCCTGGCCAACTCCGTCGCCGCCCACGCCGCGCGGATGGGGCTGCCCTCGTTCGTCTTCGTGCCCAGCGACCTGGAGCCGGGCAAGATCACCCAGTCCGCGGTGTACGGCCAGGCGCTCATCGCCGTCGACGGCAGCTACGACGACGTCAACCGGCTGACCAGCGAGCTCGCCGAGACCGACGAGTTCGAGGACACCGCCTTCGTCAACCAGAACGTCCGGCCCTACTACGCCGAGGGCTCCAAGACGATGGGCTACGAGATCGCCGAGCAGCTCGGCTGGCGGATCCCGGCCCAGGTCGTCATCCCCATGGCGTCCGGCTCGCTGCTGACCAAGGTGGACAAGGCGTTCCGTGAACTCGCCGCGGCGGGCATCGTCGAGGCGACCGAGTGGACGATCTACGGCGCGCAGTCGGCCGGCTGCGACCCGATCGCCACCGCCTTCGACAACGGCTGGGACGTCGTCAAGCCGGTGAAGCCCTTCGGCATCGCCAAGTCGCTCAACATCGGCAACCCCGCCGACGGCCCGTACGCGCTCGACGCCATCCGGCGCACCGGCGGCTCGGTCGGCCGCGTGGGCGACGACGAGATCGTCCAAGGCATCCGCGACCTCGCCCGGACCACCGGCGTCTTCGCCGAGACCGCCGGCGGCGTGACGGTCGCGGTGCTCCGCCGGCTGGTCGAGGACGGCCGGCTCGACCCGGCCAGGGAGACCGTCGTCCTCAACACCGGCGAGGGGCTCAAGACCCTCGATCCGCTCGAGCCGGTCGTCGGACCCACGCACCGGGTGGAGCCGTCGCTGAAGTCGGTCCGGGCGGCCGGTCTCATCGCGTAGGACCGCACGGCCGGATCGGGCGACGACACGTCGCCCGATCCGGGCAACGGAACGGTTTCGATGTACCGCTACCAGCCGTCTCCTGATGTACGTTCTCGCGCGGTTCAAGTTCCATGTTCGTGTTCGAACGGGCGGAAGAGCTAGACCCGGTTCCCCGATCCAGAGGGACCGTCCGTACGCACGAACGTG
>DATIMX010000484.1:0-2105 GCA_035474935.1 Geodermatophilus sp.
CACCTCCCGCCGTCGGCGAGACGGCTGCGCACCGCGCTCCGGCCGGTGCGACGCGCGCCGGCGCGGCACCGTCGCCGCCCGGGGATCCCGCGCACAGGCAGGCGTCCGGCTCGTCCGGTCGACCCGGGTCGCACCCCGACCCGGACCGCAGCACCCCGCTGCGCTTCCCCCTCCAGACGACAGGAGTCCCATCCGTGGCACAGCTCGACAACGTCATCGCCGACCTGCTCGCGATCGAGGGCGCCAGTGGCGCCGCGATCGTCGACATCGACAGCGGCATGGCCCTCGCGGCCGGCGGCACCCCCGGGTTCGACCTCAACGTCGCGGCCGCCGGCAACTCCAACGTGGTGCGCGCCAAGCTGCGCACCATCCAGGACCTCGAGCTGAAGGACGAGGTCGAGGACATCCTGATCACGCTGCAGGGTCAGTACCACCTGATCAACGTGCTCAAGGGCCAGGCCAACACGGGTCTGTTCATCTACCTCGTGCTCAACCGCGTGACCGCCAACCTGGCCCTGGCGCGGCACAAGCTGCGGGCCGTCGCGGCCACCGTCACCGTCTGACGGAGGGCCCCCGCCCCCGTCCCTCCATCCCTCGCGAGCTCGGGACGGGCTCCTGACGCGGGGCCTTTCGAGCACCTCACCGGGCGCACTGCCGCTCGGTGAGGTGCTCCTTCAGGCCGCGGTGGCGGCCTCGACGATCCGATCGCGGACGGCGTCCACGGCGAGCTCGGAGGTGTCGATCCAGCGGGCCACGCGGCCGCCGGCCACGATGCCGACGCGGTCGCAGCACTCGGCCAGCTCGTCGGGGTCCACCGACACCACGACGACCGACGTCCCGTGCGCCGTGGCCTCGTCGAGCAGCTGGCGCACCTGCTGGCGGGCCCGGACGTCCAGACCGCGGGTGGGCTCGTGCAGCACGACGACGTCCTGGGCCGACGCCATCCAGCGGGCCAGCGCGAGCTTGTGCTGGTCGCCGCCGGACAGGGCGCCGAAGACGGTGCGGATGCTCAGCGTCTTGACGTCGAGCCGGTGCACGGTCCGTATCACACCGCGCAGCGAGGCGATCTCGCTGCGGACGTCGGTGAGCGCACCCCACGGTTCCCGGGTCAGCGTGCGGGCGATCGTCTCGCCGGGGTCGACCCCGTAGGCGTCGTCGTCGGGCCGGTAGGCGGGCAGCCGCAGCACCGCCTCGTCCGCCGCGGAGTCCAGCGACCGCGGCTCGCCGTGCAGCACCAGCTCGTCGCTCAGCGCCGGCAGCTCCCCGGTCAGGGCGCCGGCGATCTCCTGGACGCCCGAGGAGCGGTGCCCGGTCAGCCCGACCACCTCGCCCTGGCGCAGCAGCAGGTCGACCCCCTCGACCCGGCCGGGCACCCGCAGGTTGCGCACCCGCAGCGCCACGTCGCCGTCGGCGGGGGCCGGCCACGTCGAGGCGCGCGCCGGGGCGTCGTCCCGACCGGAGCGCGCCGGGGCAGAGGCCACCCGGGGCGCCGGCAGCGACACCGGCTCGCCCACCGTCTCCGCGGCCAGCCGGACCGGGTCCAGGTCCTCCGCCGGGCTGTCCAGGGCGATCACGCCGTCGCGCAGCACGAGCACCCGGTCGGCCACCTCGAGCATCTCGGGCAGCCGGTGGCTGATGTAGAGCACGCCCCGGCCCTCCTGGCTCAGCCGGCCGGCGACGGCGTGCAGCCGGGTGACCTCCACGGGCAGCAGCGCCGCCGACACCTCGTCGAGCACGACGAGCCGGGTGTCCTCGGCGAGCACGCGCGCGATCTCCACCAGGCCGTGCACGAAGTGCGGCAGCTCCCCGACGAGGGTGTCCGGGTCGACGTCGAGGGTGACCTCGGCGAGCAGCGCCCGTGCCGGCTCGCGCAGCTCGGCCTGGGGGCGGTCGGCCTGTGGCGTGCCGCGGAAGAGCGCCCGCGCGACGGTCAGCCCGGGGTCGATCCGGACGAGCTGCTCGACCACACCGACACCGAGGTGGCGGGCGTCGTCCGCCGACAGCGGCGCGTACGGGTGGCCCTGCAGCGTCATGAGGCCCGCGTCGGCCGGGGTGATGCCGGCCAGGATGTCCCCGAGGGTCGACTTGCCCGCGCCGTTGCTGCC
>DATIMX010000485.1:0-1799 GCA_035474935.1 Geodermatophilus sp.
ACGCCGCCGCTGGCGCCCTGCACCAGCACGGTCTGGCCGGGCCGCAGCCCGGACTTGACGAACAGCATCCGGTAGGCGGTCAGCCAGGCGGTGGGCAGGCAGGCGGCCTCGGCGAAGGAGAGCTCGGCCGGCTTGGGCAGCACGTTGCGCCGGGGGACGGCGACCCGCTCGGCCATCGTGCCCTGGTGCAGCTCCGAGAACAGCGTGCGCTTGGGATCGAGCGTCTCGTCGCCGATCCAGTCCGGGCTCGCGACGACGCCGTGGACGACGACCTCGTTGCCGTCCTCGTCGAGCCCGGCCGCGTCGGTGCCCAGGATCATCGGCATCCGCTCCTGCGGCAGGCCGATCCCGCGCAGGCTGAACAGGTCGTGGTGGTTCAGCGAGACGGCCCTGACCTGCACCGTCGTCCAGCCGTCGGGCACCTCCGGCTCGGGGCGCTCGGCGACCTCCAGCACGGAGAGCGGGTCCTTCGGGGCGGGCGTCGAGACGAAGGCAGCGAGCATGCCCGGACGCTAACCGAGGGACCCACCGGAGGCGACGTCAGCCCGCGTCCGCACGGGTGGGCAGACCCGTCGCGGTCCGGGACCATCCGAGGCCCAGGCCCCCCGACGGAAGAGGGCGATGACCGTGCCGACGCCCCCGCAGCCCCCGCTCGTCGACGCCCGCAACGCCGAGATGGCCGGCGCCTGGAACGGCGAGGAGGGCGAGGACTGGGCGGCGCGGGCCGACCGCTACGACGCGGCCTCGGCAGCCTTCGACGCAGGCCTGCTCGAGGCCGCCGGGATCGGCGCGGCCGACCGGGTGCTCGACGTCGGCTGCGGTGCGGGCGTCTCGACCCGCGCGGCCGCGCGGGCGGCGCCCGACGGGCACGCCACCGGGATCGACCTGTCCGGGCCGCTGCTGGCCGAGGCCCGCCGGCGCAGCGCGGCCGTCGGGCTGACCAACACGACGTTCGTCCAGGGTGACGCGCAGGTGCACCCCTTCGGGTCCGCGTCGTTCGACGTCGCCCTCAGCCGGTTCGGGGCGATGTTCTTCGGCGACCCGGTCGCGGCGTTCACCAACCTCGCCCGCGCCCTGCGCCCCGGCGGGCGGCTGGCCGTGCTGTCGTGGCAGCCGCTGGCCCGCAACGAGTGGCTGCTCGTGCTCCGCCGGACCCTCGCCGCGGGCCGCCCGCTGCCCGAGCCGCCGGGCGACGCTCCCGGGCCGTTCGGCCTGTCCGACCCCGACCACGTGCGCCGGGTCCTGGCCGCCGCCGGGTTCGGGTCGGTCCACCTCGCCGACGTGCCGGGGAGGGTCCGGCTGGGCGCCGACGCCGAGGACGCGTTCGACTTCGTCAGCGGGCTGGGCCTGACCCGGGGCCTCCTCGGCGGGCTGGACGACGGCGCCCGGCGGGCCGCCCTCGACGAGCTGCGGGCCGCCCTGGCCGGGCACGAGACACCCGACGGGGTCCTGTTCGGTGCGGCCGCCTGGCTGACCACCGCCCACCGGGGTTGACCGAGGTGGCCGCGTCGGCCGAGTGAGCAGTCGTCGTCGGCGACACGCGCGGACACGCCGGGCAGGACGACCCCAACTGCCCACTCGGCGGAACCGCCCGCCCGCCGCGTCAGCGGATGACCACCACGTGCTCCCCGCGCGGGACGAACTCGCCGATCACCGGGGCGCCGGGCACCTCGCCGCCGAGCAGCAGCCCGCCGGAGGTCTGCGCGTCGGCCAGGAGCAGCGCCTCGTCCTCGGAGACGGCCGACAGGTCGGTGTGCGGGCGCACCCAGTCGAGGTTGCGCCGGGTGCCGCCGGAGACG
>DATIMX010000486.1:0-6374 GCA_035474935.1 Geodermatophilus sp.
CCGGTACGCCCTGGGCCAAGCCGGGCGAGGTGGCGGACACCGCGCTCGGCTGGCGGTTCACCAACCCCCGGTTCAGCGCCCACGACCAGGCGGTCGAGCGCCCCGAGGACCCGCGCACCCGCAAGATCACGCTGTCGATGGCCGAGACGGCCGAGGAGATCGCCGCCCTCGACGGCCTCAGCCGCGAGGAGTGCGACGCCTTCGCGGTCCGCAGCCACGAGCGGGCGGTCGCCGCTCAGGACGCGGGCCGGTTCGACCGGGAGATCGTCCCGGTTCTCGTGCGCGGGAAGAAGGACACCGTCGAGGTGACCGCGGACGAGGGTCCCCGTCGGGGCTCGACGACGGAGACCCTCGGCAGGCTCAAGCCGGTTTTCCGCGCGGGCGGGATCGTCACCGCCGGGAACAGCTCGCAGCTCTCGGACGGCGCCTCGGCCCTCGTGCTCGCCAGCGGCGCGGCCGTCGAGCGGCACGGGTTGGCCCCGCGGGCACGGATCGTGGTCAGCGCCAGCGCCGGTGTCGCCCCCAACGTGATGGGCCTCGGGCCGGTCCCGGCGACGGAGAAGGCGTTGGCCAAGGCCGGCTGGACCGTCGACGACCTGGACGCCGTCGAGCTCAACGAGGCCTTCGCCGCCCAGTCGCTGGCTGTGCTGCGCCGGCTGAAGATCGATGAGCAGATCACCAATGCCGACGGCGGTGCGATCGCCCTCGGTCACCCGCTCGGCTGCTCGGGGGCCCGCCTCCTGGTGACCCTGCTCGGCCGGCTGGAGCGCGAGGGCGGCCGGCGCGGCCTGGCCACCCTGTGCGTGGGCGTCGGTCAGGGTGTCGCGATGCTCGTGGAGAAGGTGTGACCGCCGTGCCGGCCCGGGTGGGCGTCATCGGGGGCGGCCGCATGGGCGCAGGCATCGCGCAGGTCTTCCTGGCGGCCGGCGCCCGGGTCGCGGTCGTGGAGGCCGGCGGGGAGGCTGCCGAGGCCGCCCGCCGGCGTGTCGCTGACGGCCTGGAGGAGGCCGCCCGGCGAGGGAAGCTCGACGGCGACGTCGCCACGGTCCTGGACCGGCTGACCGTGGTGGACTCGCCCGCCGCGCTGGACCGGGAGACCGGCCTGGTGGTCGAGGCCGTCCCCGAGCAGGCCGACCTCAAGGCCCAGGTGCTGAGGGCCGCGGAGGCAGCCGTCGCCCCTGACGCCGTGCTGGCCACCAACACCAGCTCCCTGTCGGTGACGGAGCTGGCCGCGGTACTCGAGCGCCCGGGCAGGTTCCTCGGCCTGCACTTCTTCAATCCGGTGCCGGCGTCGAAGCTCGTGGAGGTGGTGGTCGCGCAGGAGACATCCGCCGAGCTGGTCGGGATCGCCGGCGGCTGGGTGCGCGCCCTGGGCAAGACCGACGTCGTGGTGAAGGACTCCCCGGGGTTCGCCTCCTCCCGGCTGGGCGTGCTGCTGGGGCTGGAGGCCATCCGCATGCTCGAGGAGGGGGTCGCGGACGCCGAAGCCATCGACACCGCCATGGAGCTGGGCTACCGCCACCCGATGGGCCCGCTGCGCTCCACCGACCTCGTCGGCCTCGACGTCCGGCTGGCGATCGCCGAGTACCTGCACCGGACCCTCGGCGAGCGGTTCGCCCCGCCGCAGCTGCTCCGCGACAAGGTCGCCGCCGGCGAGCTCGGCAGGAAGACCGGTCGCGGGTTCCACACCTACGAGAGCTGAGAGGACCCGAGCCGGTGGACACCGCAGCCCTCGTCGACCCGGCCACCTACGAGGACGGGCCGCCGTTCGACGTGCTGCGCCGGACGCGGGCCGCGACACCGGTGACGTGGGTGGAAGAGCCCGCCCTGCACGGCCAGCCGGCCGGGCCGGGGTTCTGGCTGGTGCTGCGGCACCCCGACGTGGAGCGGGTGCTCCGGGACCCGGCGACGTTCTCCTCGTGGCTGGGCGCGACCCAGGTCCGCGACGCCGCCGACCTCGCCTGGGTCCGCCGGATGATGCTCAACACGGACCCGCCGGACCACTCCCGGCTCCGGCGGCTGCTCACCCGGTCGTTCACGCCGCGGGCGGTGGCCGCGCTGAGCGGGGCGATCGAGACGACGGCGGCCCGGCTGGTGGACCAGATGGTGGGCGGCGCCGACGAGGGCCGGTGCGACTTCGCCAAGGACGTGGCCGCGGACCTGCCGCTGCTCACCCTCGCCGACGTCCTGGGCGTGCCGGCCGAGGACCGCTGGCTGATGTTCGACTGGTCGAACCGGGTGATCGGCTGGCAGGACCCCGACTACGCCACCTCCGCGGCCTTCGACGGCACCGGCGGGACGGCGATGGCCCGCGCGGCCGTCGCGCTGCGCCCGGCCCCCGGCCCGGACGGCCGGATGCCCGACCCGCGCACCCGCGCCGGCATGCCCGACCTCTACGCCTACGCCCGGCTGCTGGCCGAGGAGAAGCGCCGCTCCCCCGGCAGCGACGTGATGTCGATCCTGCTGGCCCAGGTGGACGAGGACGGCGGCCAGGTGAGCGACGAGGAGTTCGAGAACATGTTCTGGCTCTTCGCCGTGGCCGGGAACGAGACCCTGCGCAACGGCCTGCCCGGTGGGCTGATCGCGCTCCTGCAGCACCCCGACCAGCTGGCCGCGGTGCGTGCCGACCCGGCCCTGCTGCCCGGCGCGGTCGAGGAGATGCTGCGCTGGTGGACGCCGGTGATGGTCTTCCGCCGCACCGCCACCACCGACGTCGAGCTCTCCGGTGTGCGCATCCGGGCCGGCGACAAGGTCGTCGTCTCCTTCACCTCGGCCAACCGGGACGAGTCGGTGTTCGCCGAGCCCGATCGCTTCGACGTCCGGCGCTCCCCCAACCCGCACCTGACCTTCGGGCACGGGCCGCACTTCTGCCTCGGTGGGCAACTGGCACGGGTCCAGATGCGTGCGCTGTTCGCCGAGCTGCTGCGTCGCACCGGCGCGCTGGAGCTGGATGGGGCGCCGGTGCTGCTGCGCTCGAACTTCCAGCGCGGGGTCAAGCGCCTGCCGATCCGCTGGGTCGGGGCTGCGCCAGCGCGCTGACCACTGCGGCCAGGGACCCGGTCAGGCCCTCGGCGTCCCGCTCCTCGTCCTCCCGCCAGTGGCGGACCTGCTCGGCGGAGAGGGCGGCCAGCAGGACGCCGGCGCGCAGGTCGGCGTCCGGGGCCCCGGCCCGGTCCAGCAGGTAGCGGCAGTGCTGGCGCCAGAAGGCGTGCGCGCCGGTGCGCAGCCGAGCCCCCGGGGCAGCCGTCTCCGACAGCAGCACCAGGTCCAGGTGCCGCTCGAGGAACCGGAGGTAGGCCTGGACGAACGCGACCAGCCGGGGCACCGGGTCGGCACCGGGGCCGAGCGGCGGAGGGCCGGCCAGCATCAGCTGCTGCAGCTCGCGTTCGCGCTCGTCGAGCAGCGCGACCGCCAGGCCGCCCTTGTCGGTGAACCGCCGGTACAGCGTCCCCTTCCCCACGCCGGCTGCGGCGGCGACGTCGTCCATGGTCACGCCGCCGACGCCCCGCTCGGCGAACAGCCGCTCCGCGGCGGCCAGGACCCGGAGCCGGTTGCGAGCGGCGTCGGCGCGCTCCCGCACGACCGGTGCACCGAGGACCGGCAGCTCCACGCGACCGGAGGCAGTCGCCGGCGTTGACGAAGCGGACTGTGGTCCGTTACCTTCGGAGGACATAAGCGGACTCTAGTCCACATCGGCGCGGGCGTTCCTGCGCCGCTCCCTCCGAGGAGGTCCTCCGTGTCCACCTTCCTGCACATCTCCGCCTCGCCGCGCGGTGGAGAGTCGGTCTCCCTGCAGATCGCCGGCGCCTTCGTCGAGACCTACCGCGACACCCATCCCGACGCGGTCGTCGACACCTGGGACCTCTGGGACGGGACGCTGCCGGAGTTCGGCCCCGCAGCGGCGGCCGCCAAGATGACCGTCTTCGGCGGCGGCGCACCCCAGGGCGCCCAGGCCGCCGCCTGGCGAGCCGCGGAAGCGACCTTCCACCGCTTCGCCGCCGCCGACCGGCTGCTGTTCAGCGTGCCGATGTGGAACGCCGGGGTGCCCTACGTCCTCAAGCAGTTCATCGACGTGGTCTCCCAGCCCGGGATGGTCTTCGGCGTCGACCCGGCCACCGGCTACCGCCACCTGCTCGCGGGTACGGGGAAGCGCGCCGCCGTCGTCTACACCAGCGCCGTGTGGGGCCCGGCGCTGGGCCCGGAGTTCGGCCGTGACTTCCAGTCCACGTACTTCAACGACTGGCTCGCCTGGACCGGCATCACCGACATCAGCGAGATCCGCCACCACCCCACCCTGACCGGCGACGCCGAGGAGTCGCGCCAGGCGGCGATGGCGGCGGCCCGCGACATCGCCAAGGTCTTCTGAGCGGGAGGGCTCGGGAGCAGGGCCCGCTCCCGAGCCCCGCTACTCACGCGGCCGGGGGCCAGGTCTTGGCGACCATCGTGAGGACGTCGTAGGTCGCCACGGGCTTGCCCTCGCCGTTCACCACGACGGCGTCCCAGCGGACCTCGCCGTGGTCGGCGCCGCCGCGCGGGGTGATCTGCTTGGCGGTGAGCGTGACCGTGAGCTCCTCCCCCGGCTTGACCGGGGTGAGGAAGCGCAGGTTGTCGACGCCGTAGTTGGCCAGCACCGGACCCGGGTCCGGGTCGACGAACAGCCCCGCCGCCCACGAGACGATCAGGTAGCCGTGGGCGACCCGGCCGCCGAAGAGCGGGTTGGCCCGGGCGGCCTCCTCGTCCATGTGGGCGTAGAAGGTGTCGCCGGTGAACTCGGCGAAGTGCTCGATGTCCTCCAGCGTCACCCGGCGCGGGCCGGCGGTCACCGAGTCACCGATGCGCAGCTCGGCCAGCGACTTGCGGAACGGGTGGACGCCGTCGTCGGTGCGGCGGGCCCCGGCGACCCAGCGGCCCCCGATGGCGGTGAGCATGTCGGGCGAGGCCTGGACGGCGGTGCGCTGCATGTGGTGCAGCACGCCGCGGATGCCGCCGAGCTCCTCGCCGCCCCCGGCCCGGCCCGGGCCGCCGTGCACGAGCACCGGCAGCGGCGAGCCGTGCCCGGTGTTCTCCTCGGCGTCGTCCCGGTCGAGCACCAGGATCCGGCCGTGCGCGTGCGCCGCGCCCAGCACGAACTCCCGCGCGAACTCCCGGTCGTGGGTCACCACCGAGCCGACCAGGCTGCCCTGGCCACGCGCGGCGAGCTCCACCGCCTGGGCCACGCCGTCGTAGGGCAGGACCGTGCTGACCGGCCCGAACGCCTCGACGTCGTGCGGCTCGGCAGCGGTCGGGTCGTCGCAGCGGAGCAGCATCGGCGGCAGGAACGCGCCGCGGTCACGGTCGGCCCCCACCACCTCGAAGTGCTCGGGGTCCCCGACGACCAACTCGGCGACGCCGCGCAGCGCCTTGAGGGAGCGCAGCACCTCCTCGCGCTGGTCGAGGCTGGCCAGGGCACCCATCCGGACCCCCTCGGCGCCCGGTGCGCCGACGACGACCTTCGCCAGCCGGTCCCGGGTCGCCTCGATGACGTCGTCGATGAGGTCGCGCGGGACGAACGCGCGACGGATGGCGGTGCACTTCTGGCCGGCTTTCACCGTCATCTCGGTGACCAGCTGCTTGACGAACAGCTGGAACTCGGGGGTGTCCGGGGTGCCGTCCGGGCCGAGCACGGAGCAGTTGAGCGAGTCCGCCTCGGCGTTGAACCGGACCGAGTTGGCCACGACCGCCGGGTGGCTGCGCAGCTTGCGGGCGGTGGCCGCCGAACCGGTGAAGAAGACGAGGTCCTGGCCGGCCAGACCGTCGAGCAGCCCGGTCGCGCTGCCGGCCAGCAGCTGGAGCGACCCCTCCGGCAGCAGGCCGGACTCGATGATCTCCCGGACGACGGCCTCGGTCAGGTAGGCGGTCTGGCTGGCCGGCTTCACGATCGTCGGCACGCCGGCGAGGAAGGCGGGCGCCAGCTTCTCCAGGAACCCCCAGACGGGGAAGTTG
Organism: Geodermatophilus sp.; assembly: GCA_035474935.1. GTDB lineage: Bacteria > Actinomycetota > Actinomycetes > Mycobacteriales > Geodermatophilaceae > Geodermatophilus. Next base: position 5,983 of record DATIMX010000486.1, read on the forward strand.
AAGGCGTTGATCTGCACGGCGACGCCGCGCAGCGGCGTGTAGAGGTGCTGGCCGACGAAGGTGCCGCCCCTGCCGAGCGGCTCGACGGCGCCGTCGAGGACGACGGTGTCGTCGGGCAGCTCGCGGCGGCCCTTGCTGGCGTAGGAGAGCACGGTCCCGAAGCCGCCGTCGATGTCCACCGCGTTGTCGCGGTCGGTGGCGCCGGTGCGACGGGAGAGCGCGTAGAACGCGTCCTTGCCGGCCATCAGCCGAAGGCCCAGCTGCTTGAGCAGGCCGGCCCGTTGGTGGAAGGTCAGCTCGCGCAGCGCCGGTCCCCCGACGGTCCGGGCGTGGTGGAGCATGGCGGCCACGTCCAGGCCGGTGCTGCTGATCCGGACGACCGTCTCGCCGGT
>DATIMX010000487.1:0-4173 GCA_035474935.1 Geodermatophilus sp.
CGAGTACGCCGAGACCGGTCACCCTCTCCTTCCCCGGGTGACCGCGACCGTCGCCTCGGTCTCCGAGCACTTCCGCACCTCCTGGCCTACCTCGGCCGCCACCTGGCTCACCTCCGACGGTGCCCCTCCGGACGCCGGCAGTCTTTTCCGCAATTCGGTTCTCGCCTCGACCTACCGCCGACTGCTACTCGCAGCGCGCGGACCCTCCCGGGAGGCGCAGATCGATGCGGCACTGGCTGCCTGGTCACACGGATTCGTCGCAGAGGCGATAGACAGATTCTCCCGGTATCCGGTGAGGGACGACTCCGGTCGTGCCCATTCCGGATTTCTGACCGGGAATGATCTGGCCGGCTGGACGCCGACGTACGAGCCGCCGGTCACGCTGGACCGGCAGGGGTGGACGCTCGCGAAGGCCGGGCCGTGGTCCCAGGGACCGGCTCTGCTCCAGGCGCTGACGATGCTGGACGACGTCCCACCGGCTGGTCCCGACCGGGTCCATGCAAGCGTCGAGGCGGTCAAGCTGGCGATGGCCGACCGCGAAGCCTGGTACGGGGACGTCGACGACGTCCCGGTGGACGAACTCCTCTCGTCCACGTACGCCGCCGAGAGGCGGGCGCTCATCGGGGACACGGCCAGCAGAGCCCTGCGGCCGGGTTCCCCGGGTGGGCGCCCGCCTCGGCTCCCTTCCCTGATCACCCGGGAAGGCCCCCGCAGGGCCCCCGCCGCTCCCGGCACCGGCGAACCGACGGTCAGCCGCAGCGGCACCACCCGTGGCGACACCTGCCACGTCGACGTGGTCGACCGGTGGGGCAACCTCGTCTCGGCCACGCCGTCCGGCGGCTGGCTGCAGAGCTCCCCGGTCATCCCGGAGCTCGGCTTCCCGCTCGGCACGCGGGCCCAGATGTTCTGGCTGGAGCGCGGCCTGCCCAACTCGCTGGCCCCCGGCAAGCGGCCCCGCACCACCCTCACGCCCTCGCTGGCCCTCCGGGACGGCGTCCCCGCCCTCGCGTTCGGCACGCCCGGCGGCGACCAGCAGGAGCAGTGGCAGCTCTGCTTCTGGCTGGCCCACGTCGTCGACGGGCTGGACCTCCAGGCCGCCATCGACGCCCCGGCCTGGCACACGACGAGCTTTCCGTCGTCCTTCTTCCCCCGCGACATGACGCCCGGCGAGGTGGTGGTGGAGTCCCGCATCGGGGGCGACGCCGTCGCCGCCCTCCGTGCCCGCGGCCACGATGTGACGGTCTCCGGCCCCTGGTCGCTGGGCCGGCTCTCGGCGGTGAGCCGCGACCCCGGGACCGGGATCCTGCGGGCGGCGGCGAACGCGCGCGGCATGCAGGGGTACGCGGCGGGCCGCTGACCCTCCGGCGTGGGGTCCCGTCCCGGCGTATGAGACAAAGTGCGGGAGTCCAGGTGTGTGCTCGTGCCGTCCGTGTGGAAGGAAGAACCCCGTGAGCGCCGCCGTCCCATCGACCGCGGACGGGCGGATGGAATCCGTGCGTCGGCTCGAGTCGACGGCCCTCGGATCGGAGGGTCTGCAGCGGCTGACCGGTCTCGCGGTACGGCTGCTCGGTGCCGACGGTGCGTCGGTCTCCCTCGTCGGCGACGTGGAGACGGTGGTGGGGGGCGCGGGCCTCCCGAACGGAGGCCTCGGTCGGCAGGTACCGCTGGACGAATCGCTGGGCGCTGTCGCGCTGGGTACCGACGGCGAGCCGCTGGTTGCCGGTGATACCCGCCGCGAACCGCGGCTGTCGGACCTCGCGCCGGTCGTCGACGGCCGGGTCGGCGCCTACCTCGCTGTGCCGCTGCTGGTGTTCGACGGCTCGGAGGTCGGTGTCCTGTCGGCCTTCGGCCGGGCCGCCCGGGAGTGGACCGGCAACGACGTGGCGCTCCTCCGGCAGCTCGCCGACGCGGTGAGCACCGAGCTGGAGCTCGCCGCCCTGGCCAAGGAGTTCGAGGCGCACCGGCTGCGGTTCGAACTGGCCATCGACGCCGCGCGGATCGGCAGCTTCGACTGGGACCTGACCACCGGGCGCCTGGTCTGGGACGACCGCCTCGTAGAGATCTTCGGCTACAGCCGGGGGGCGTTCGACGAGACGATCGAGGCCCTGCGGGCCCGCTGCCACCCCGCCGACATCGACCGCACCATGGAGGCCCTGCAGACGGCGATCGACACCGTCGGCGAGTACGAGGCGGAGTTCCGCATCGTGCTGCCGTCGGGGGAGATGCGCTGGGTCCAGGGCCGGGGGCGCGCTCTGGCCGGCGACGGCGGGGCCGCCGTCCGGCTGGTCGGTGCCGGGTACGACACGACGGGACAGCGGCACGGGGACGCCCGGGTGGCACGTGTCCTGGAGGCCATGAACGCGGCGTTCTTCGCGCTGGACCGCGAGTGGCGGTTCACCTACGTCAACGCCGAGGCCGAGCGGGTGCTGGCGCGGAGCCGCGAGGAGCTGCTCGGCGGCTCGATCTGGGAGCTGTTCCCGGCCGCGACCGGCAGCGACTTCGAGGAGCACTACCGGGGCGCGGCTGCGTCGGGCCACGAGCGGGTGTTCGAGGCGTACTACCCCGCTCCGCTGGAGTCCTGGTACGAGGTGCGGGCCTGGCCGAGTCCGGACGGGCTGTCGGTCTACTTCCTCGACGTCAGCGAGCGACGTGCTGCCGAGGAGCGCGCGCGCCGGGGCACGGAGCGCCTGTCGGTGATCGCCGCCGTCGCCTCGGCGGTCTCCGATGCCCTGACCGAGCCCGGCGGTGAGGAGGTGGCCGTCCAGCGGCTGGCCCGTGCGGCCGTGCCGGTGCTCGGCGACTGGGTGATCGCCAGCCTCATCGGCGAGGACGGTCAGCTGCACGACGTGGCGAGCTGGCACCGCGATCCCGCGCTCCGCCCGCTGGCCGCGCGGTACGCGGAGCTGCGGCTGGGCGCGATGACGTCGACCGCCCCGATCGTGGAGGCGCTCCGGTCCGGCCAGTCCATGGTCGTGCCCGACGTCGGCGAGGCCGTCGGACGGACCATGTCGGGCGACGTGCAGGAGGTCTTCACGGCGCTCGCGCCGCGGACGGGGATCGCGCTGTCGCTGCAGGCCCGCGGCCGCACGGTCGGCGCGCTGAGCATCTACCGCTCGGCCGACCGCCCTCTCCCGGACGCCGACGACGTGGCCACCGCCCGCGAGGTGGCCGACCGGGTCGCCATGGCCCTGGACAACTCGCGGCTCTACGAGCAGCAGCGGCGGCTGGCCGAGGGGCTGCAGCGCAGCCTGCTCACGGCGCCGCCCGAGCCGGACCATGCCGAGATCGTGGTGCGGTATCAGCCGGCCATGCGGGCGGCCGAGGTCGGCGGCGACTGGTACGACGCCTTCCTCCAGCCCTCCGGCTCGACGATGGTGGTCATCGGCGACGTCGTGGGGCACGACACGGCGGCGGCGGCCGCGATGGGCCAGCTGCGCGGGATGCTGCGCGGTATCGCCTACCGCGAGGGGCCGGGGCCGGCCGCCGTCCTCACCGAGCTCGATGCCGCGATCCAGGGCCTCGGCATGGGCACGATGGCGACCGCGGCCATCGCCCGCGTGGAGCAGACGCCGGAGGAGCGCGCGGCCGGGCTCACGCGGCTGCGCTGGTCCAACGCCGGGCACCCGGCCCCGCTCCTGCTGCATGCCGACGGACGGATCGAGGAGCTGACGCGCCCCCGGGCCGAGCTGATGCTGGGCGTGAACCCGCTCGCGCCGCGCACCGACGCGGTGGTCACCGTGGGGCGCGGCGCCACGCTGCTGCTCTACACCGACGGTCTGGTGGAGGGTCGGGACCTGCCGCTGGACGAGGGCATCGCCCGGTTGAAGGCCGCGCTCGCCGAGCTGGCCGACCAGCCGCTCGGGGTGCTCTGCGACGAGGTGATCGAGCGGCTGCGTCCCGAGGGCCTGCAGGACGACGTCGCGCTGGTGGCGGTCCGGCTGCACCCGGAGGACCACGCGCGGCCCGCCGAGGCAGGACCCGAGCGGGTGCCGGACCCGGTCGACCCCCAGCCGACCGGACGGGACTGACGGGCGTCAGCCGCGGGGGAGCAACGCCCAGACGTACTTCTGGCCGTTGCTGACGTACCAGCCGTGCTGGGTCGCCATCTCGGCGATCAGGTAGAGCCCGAGGCCGCCCTCGCTCGGGTCCCGGCCCACGGCCGGAGACGGGGGC
>DATIMX010000488.1:0-3136 GCA_035474935.1 Geodermatophilus sp.
TGACGGCTGTACCGGCGGACCTCGTCGATCGTCAGGTCCTCGGCGGGCTCCACCAGGGGTGGCAGGGACACGAGTTGCTCCTCAGTACTCGACAGCGGCCCAGCGCAGGCCGGCGTTCGTCCAGTCAACAGCCTGGCACGCAGGACGATTCCCACGGCAGGGCGGGCTGTCGCACCCGACGGTGTGCGTGGAGGCGCAGATCCGACGGAGGGGACGGCGCACCAGGAGGGACGCACGTGGTGGCGGTCGGCCGGTGGGCCGACCGGGTCAGGGATACGGCCAGGCGTTCTTGGTGCAGCCCTCGAGTCCGAGGGTCTGCTGCTGCATGACGGGGGCCGGCCGGCCGGGGCCGGGGCATGCCTGGTGGCCGTTGCCGAGGGCGTGGCCCACCTCGTGGTTGACCACGTAGTGCCGGTAGGTGGGGATGTCGCCCTGGTAGTCGGGGACGGCGGTCGCCCAGCGGGCCAGGTTGATGACGGCGCGGTCGCCGTACCGGCAGGAGGTGTAGCCGCCGGTGCCCACGCCCGGGCAGTACCGCTCCATGTTGCCGGGGCTGATCAGGGTGACCCGGAACGCGAAGTCCCCGGCCGCGGCCTCGGCCTCGCCCACCCGCTGGAACGACATCCGCCCGCCGTTGCCCCACGAGCGCGGGTCGCCCAGCGTCTCCTCGACCGCGGCGGCGAACGAGGGCCCGTCCACCTCGATGCCGTCCTCGACCTCGACGACGAAGCGCTGCAGCGGTCCGGTGCCGTAGACCTGCGAGCTGCCGGGGACGACGGTCACGCTGCCCGCGCCCCGCTGGACGAAGCCGGGGGCTCCTATCGCGGTCTCCGGGGCCTCGATCGGTGCGGCGTCGATCTCGACCGGCGCCGGGGGCGTCCCGGTGGGCGTCGCCGAGGGCTCGGGCCCGACGGCGCCGGGGGCCACGGCGGCGACGGACGGCTCCGGCGCAGCGGTGGCCGACCCGCCCGTGCCGCTGTCGCTGAGGACCAGGTCGACGAGGGTGACCACGGTGGCGAGGGCGAGCAGCGGGATGGCGTAGGCGCGCCATCCCCAGCGGGTCACGAAGCGGCGGAACCGGCCGCCTCCGCCGCCCGGGGGTCCCGACCGGGTGCGGTCGCGGACGACGACGCGGGTGCCGCCGGTGCGGGGCGCGTCCGGTCCCCGACCGGACGCCGGACCGGTCGCCGCGGGACGACGGCCCTGCGGACGGTCCGTGCGGTTCGGGGACCCCTCCCGGGTCACGACCGGGTTGGTGTCGGCGAACCGCGGGGACTCGTGTGGCTGGGCGCGGCGGGCTGCGGGCGGGGGCACGCGCGGCAGCCCGCGCACGGGTTCCTCGGCGCGCGCAGGACGACCGGGCGGGCCGGCGTCCGGAGCCGGTCGGGTGCGCCCGTTCGGTCCGCGGCCGGGAGAGGCGTCCGCGGGACTCACCTCAGCAGACTCTCACGCCCCGGCGGTCCCGGCGGAGACCGTGCGGGAACGGCGTGTACGCAGGTGGGTCAGGAGGCCCGGACCCGGTCGCCGGGGTCCAGGACCGCCTCGGCGGCGTCCTCGGCCAGCGCCAGCACCGCCCGCGCCGTCGGCTCGGGCGCCTCGAGCATGGCGACGTGCCCGACCCCCTCGAGGACCTGCAGCCGCGCGTCGGGGACGGCGTCGGCCAGCCGCGGCGCGAGCGCCGGGTCGACGAGCCGGTCGCGGTCGCCCCAGACGACCAGGGTCGGCGGGCGCAGCGACCGGGCCAGCCGCCAGGCGTTGCGCGGGCCCACCCGCAGGTAGGAGGTGATCAGGCCGCGCATGCTGCGGGTCAGCGCCTGCGTCGCCCACGGCTGCCCGGCGCGCTCGCGCATCTCCTCCAGCGCCTGCTCCAGCCGCACCCTGGGCACCCGCCGCGGGTCGCCGAAGCACATCTGCACCATGCCCCGGACCTGCTGCTCGGGCGTCACGCCGGAGAGCCGGCGCTCGGCCAGCGCGGGGATGCCGGGCAGCAGGAGCAGCAGCAGGGTGCGGCTGAAGGCGCCGGGCACGCGGTAGACCGGCATCGCCGGCGACACGAGCGTCAGCGTGGCCACCAGGTCGGGGCGGCTGGCGGCGACGAACAGCGCGACCAGGCCGCCGAGGGAGTTGCCCAGCAGGTGCGCCGGCCGGCCGGCGGCGTCCCCGGGCTCGGCGACGATCCGCTCCAGGACGTCGACGACCGCCGCCACGTGCCCGCGCACCGAGTAGGAGGTGCGGGCCGGCGGCCGCGAGCGACCGAAGCCGGGCAGGTCGAGGGCCCAGCCGTCGAAGCGGACGGCGAGCAGCGCGGCCAGGTCGGTCCAGTTCGTCGAGGCGCCACCCAGCCCGTGCACGTAGAGCGCCCGCTCCCGCGGCGCACCCTCGCGGGGGCCGTCCACCGGGCCGGTCCACGGCGTCCGCCGGACGAACACCTCTCCCCCGCGGACGGCGACCTGCTCGCCCGGCCACGGCGGCGGGACGGCGTCGGCGCTGGGCAGCGCGACCGTCGACAGTCGGGCCGAGCGGCTCTCCGGGGCGATGGGGGTTGCGGGACCCTCGGGCACCCGGCCGACGGTAGGTCAGCGCGCACGACGGCGCGCGACCGGGTGACCGGTCGGTAACATCTGCCCGCCATGCACCCATCCCGCCCAGCTCCTGCGCCCGTCCGCCGTTCGTCCCGCCTGCCGCGGGGCGCCCGCCGGGCGCAGCTGCTGCAGGCCGCGCAGGAGGTGTTCGTCGCCAACGGCTTCCACGCCGCGGCGATGGACGAGATCGCCGACCGGGCCGGGGTCAGCAAGCCGGTGCTCTACCAGCACTTCCCGGGCAAGCGTGAGCTGTACCTGGCACTGCTGGAGCAGCAGGTCACCCTGCTGACCGACCGCGTGCGCGAGGCGATGGAGGGCACCGACGACAACCGCACCCGCGTCAACGGGGCCGTCGGCGCCTACTTCGACTTCATCAACGCCGACGGCGCCGCCTTCCGGCTGGTCTTCGAGTCCGACCTGAACAACGACGACGACGTCCGCGAGCTCGCCGACCGCGGCCACCGGGCGTGCGTGGAGGCCATCGGCGAGGTCATCGCCGCCGACACCGGCCTGGACCGGGAGCGGGCCCTGCTGCTGGCCTCGGGCCTGACCGG
>DATIMX010000489.1:0-6996 GCA_035474935.1 Geodermatophilus sp.
CGCGGCCCAGGCGACCTGGTTGGCCCGCTGCTCGTCGTCGTAGGAGTCCATCGCCGAGTCGTGGGCCTTGGCGAAGGTGCGCTGCGCCTTCTCGTCCGAGCGCTGCAGGGTGCTGGGGATCTCGTCGGTCCTGGCGTCCCCGCTCTTCGTCGTCTTCGGCATGACCTGGCGATACCCGCCGCCCGTGGGCCTCAGTCGCCGTCCCCCAGCCAGGTGACCCCGTGCTCTCGGGAGGCCCGCTCGTAGGCCTCGCCGGCCGACGCCGTGGTGCGGCTGGCCTCGGCGAGGACGCGGAAGAAGCCCTCGAAACCGGCGGGCGAGGTCGAGCACAGCAGCCGGCCGGTCAGCGGGACCACGCGCCGGTGGGAGTGCGGCACGCCGTGCGGGAGGAACACCGTCCCGCCCGGACCCACCGTGAACTCCTGGTCCCCGCACACGAAGACGTGCTGGCCCTCGATGACGTAGTAGAGCTCGTCGGTCTCCCGGTGGACGTGGCGCGAGGTGTCCAGCACCGGCGTCTCCTCCTCGAAGAGGGTGAACGCACCACCGGTGGTGTCCGCGGACGCGCGGACGACGATCGTCGTCCCCCAGAACTCCAGGCGCTCCCCGCTGTCGTGGTCCACGGCGAAGGGAGCAGCCATGCGGGGACGCTACGCCGGGTTGCCTCCCCCCGTCACCGACCCGTCCCTCCGCACGCCAGGAACGGGACCAGCACCGCGACCAGCTCCTCGGGGGCCTCCTCCGCCACGTGGTGGCCGCTGTCGATGCGGCCGCCGCCGCGCAGGTCGCTGGTCCAGTCCGCCCAGATGGCGAGCGGATCGCCGTGCAGGTCCTCGAGGTCGTCGCGGGCCGACCAGAGCACCAGCGTGGGGCAGGCGACCCGCCGTCCGGCGGCCCGGTCGGCCTCCTCGGCGGCGCGGTCGACGGTCAGGCCGGCGCGGTAGTCCTCGAGCATGGCGTGCACCGTGGCGGGGTCGGCGATCGCCCGGCGGAAGTCCGCGTGGTTCTCCTCCCCCATCTGGGCGGCCTTCCCGGGGGCCAGCGCGCCGTACCAGGCGTCCGGGTCGGCGCCGATGGCCCGCTCGGGCTTGTCGGGCTGGGCGAAGAAGAACCAGTGCCACCAGGCGGTGGCGAACCGGGCGTCGGCGCGGTCGAGGTGCTCGACGATCGGGATGCAGTCGAGGACGGCGAGGTGGGTGACGGCACCGGGGTGGTCGAGGGCCGTGCGCAGCGCGACGTAGCTGCCGCGGTCGTGCCCGACAACGGCGAACCGCTCGTGCCCGAGGCCCCGCATGAGCGTGACCACGTCGCGGGCCATGGCGCGCTTGGAGTAGGGCCCGTGGTCGTCCGTCGTCGGCGGCGTGGACGACTGCCCGTAGCCGCGCAGGTCCGGGGAGACGACGGTGTGCCCGGCCGCGGCCAGCAGCGGGGCGACCCGGTGCCAGGTGGTGTGCGTGCGCGGGTGTCCGTGCAGCAGGACGACGGGTGTGCCCTCGCCGCCGGCCCGCACCCGCAGCCGGACGCCGTCCGCCCCGTCGACCCGGCGCTCCTCGAACCCGGCGAAGAAGGTCACGTCAGGAACCGGCTCCAGTGGGCGCGCTCGTCGCCGGTCATCGCCCGGCTCGTGTCGGTGGCGAAGTCGAACGCCACCATGACGACGTCGGCCCGGATGGCCACGGCGTCGTCCTGGACCAGCTCCTGCCGGACGGTGAGCGACTTCGTGCCCAGCCGGGTGACCCGGCTGCGCACGCACAGCCGCTCGCCCACCCGGTAGTACAGCTGGCGCAGGTAGTCGACCTCCAGCCGCGCCAGGATGAGCCCCCGGTCCCCCGGCGCTCCCTCGGCCATCGCCAGCCGCGCGTCCTCGATCAGGCTCAGCGCGCGGGCGTGGTTGACGTGGCCGAGGGAGTCCGGGTCCGACCAGCGCAGCTGGACGGCGTGCTCGTGCGGGGCGCTCAGGGCAGGTCCGCGGTGTCCTCGGAGCGCCGGTGGGCGCCCTGGGCGTCGTCCGGGTCGGGGTGGACGGTCCGCTCCTCGGACTCGGCCAGGATCACCTCGGCGGCGACCTCCTCCATGCCGCTGCCGCGGAGTTCCTCCTCCTCGGGCAGCAGGTCCGCCCGCGTGTGGACGTTGTGCTCGGTGACGTTGGCCAGCGCCTCGGGGCTGGGCTCCTTGTTGGTGGTCACCTCAGAACCGCTGCCGCTCGGTGCCGATGCCCAGGGCGCGCGCGACGTCCTGCACGTTGTCGAACTGCTGGCCGGACGGCAGCCGGCGCAGGTCGGAGAGCACGCGGTCGGGAGCGTTGCCCTCCTGGGCCTTGGCCACGAGCGCGTCCTTGTCGGCCGGCCACACCTCCTTGCCGAGGGTCTCGGCGAGCGCGGCGCGGCGCTCGACGTCGCCGGTGGAGGTGCCGGGTGAGGTGGCGGGCTGGTGCGGGTCGGTCATCGGGGGCTCCTCACTGGGCCTTGGGGGTGGAGTCGTCGGTGTAGCGGAGGATCGCGGCCACCGGGATGTCACCGGGCATCGCCGCCCGGGGGACGACGACGACGCCGGCGCTGCTGGCCACCGCCGCGGCGAGCAGGGCGCGGTCGGCGGGCACCGAGTGCACCTCCTGGACGCCCAGGGCGTCCATGTCGCCCTGCTCGGTGCCCAGCAGCAGCGGCGAGGACCCGACCAGCAGCTTCTCGTCGTCCGGCTGGTCGGCGAGCACGAGCGTCTCGACCTGGCCCTTGCGCAGGGCCTCCACGACCGACGCGGTGCCGGTGACCGCCAGGCCGTGCGCGGCCGCGGACCCGATCTTCTCCACCGCGTCGGCCTCCTCGCGGGCCTCGTGCTCGGCCACGAGCTCGGCGGCCCGCTGGTCGACCGGCTCGCGGTCGGCGCCGGCGGCCCGGCCGCCCTCGTCCATGGAGACGACGAGCTCCGACCACAGGTCGCTGGCCCGGTCGCTGAGGATCTGCCGGGCCCGCACGTCGCCGGCGAGGAGCACGAAACGCGGATGCAGCCGGCGCACCAGCGAGGCGATGCGCTCGGCCACGTTGTCGGCGTTGTGGACCCACTTGTTCTCGCTGTTGTGCTGGTACCGGTGGTGGGCCCAGCCGCCGCCCTGGAACTTGCGGATCTGGAAGCTGTCGCCCTCGACCTCGTCCTCGATCTCGGGCCGGCCCACGAGGCTGGCGACCGAGATGTCGGCCCCGACCCGGTCCGCGATCACGACGATGTGCGGCACCCGCCCGGGCAGCTGCCGCAGGATCGGCATGAGGTCCGGCGCGGGCGAGTACTCGGCCACCTCCCGCCGCGGTGCGTCGACGAGCGGCTGGTCGAGGACCACGCTGCCGTCAGCGGCGACGACGAGCGCGCGACCCCGCAGCGTGGCGACGTCCCCGCCCTCGTTGGCCTCGAGCAGCCGGCTGCGGACCGCCTCCACCACGGCCTCCGGCGCCCCCTGGTCGGTGAGCTGCTGGGCGAGGGCACGGACCCGCAGCTCGACCTCGGTGTCGGCGTTCTCGGTGGTGTGCGTGACGTCGGCGCACACCGTGGCGTAGGGCCCGGAGGCGGTGAAGACCGGTTCCAGGAAGGACACGTCCATGGGGGTGGGACCACTCCTCGATCGCTGTGGGGCTCAGGGATGGCGGGGCCCGCAACCCGGGCTGACCGCCTCCGCCGCCTACCCACCGGCCGTGCCCTCACACCCGGTGTCGGATCCGCGGGGCAGGGGTAGGCGGTCGGCCATGACCGAACACGACCAGCTGCCGCTGCCCGACTACGACCACCTCCCCGTGGAGGGGCTGACCTCACGGATCCGCACCCTGGACGCCGCTGGGTTGGAGACGGTGCTCGAGTACGAGCGGGCGCACGCCAACCGGCTGCAGGTGGTGACCGTGATGGAGAACCGGCTCAGCGCGCTGCGCCAGGGCGCCCAGCCCTCCGGCGGCGATCCGGCGGCCGCGGCCGCCGACGACCCGGTGCACGCCGCGGGTGGCTCGAAGGTCTCCGAGGCGACGACCGGCCCGGCGATGAACCCGCCGTCCCAGGGCGACCCGACCAACCCCGCGCAGCCCCGCAGCACCGGCTGAGCCCCTCGACACCCGTCGAGATCACGCGATCTCGCGCGCTCCAGGCCCTCCTGGCGTGCGAGATCGCGTGATCTCGACAGGTCAGTCCCCGCCGAAGGCCTCCGCGATGTCCATGACGGCGGGGCCCAGCAGCACGATGAACAGCGTCGGCAGGATGCAGAGGATCAGCGGGAAGATGACCTTCACCGGGATCTGCATCGCCTTCTCCTCGGCCCGCTGCCGGCGCTTGAGCCGCATCTCGGCCGCCTGGGTGCGCAGCACGTCGGCGATCGAGACGCCGTACGCGTCGGCCTGCACCACGGCGCGGATGAAGCGGCGCAGGTCGGGCACCGCCGTCCGCTCGGCCAGCGCCAGGTAGGCCTCGCGGCGAGGCTGACCGACGGCGATGTCCTGCAGCGTGCGCACCAGCTCCTCGGCGAGCGGGCCGCGGCCGTTGCGCCCGGCCCGCGCCATCGCCGCCTCGAAGCCGAGGCCGGCCTCCACCGCGATGGTCATCTGGTCGAGGGTGTCGGCGAGCTCCAGCGCGATCGCCTGCTGCCGCTCCTGGCCGCGGCTGTAGAGCAGCAGCTCCGGGACGACGTAGGCCACCCCGGTCACGACGACGGCCATCAGCACGGTCAGCGGACCCGGGCGGGCCGCCACCACCAGCACCCCGAGCGCCGCGGCGACCACGGCCAGCACCAGCTTGGCCGCCACCAGCCGGGGCACCGGCCAGTCCGCCGGACGCCCCGCCGCGCCGGCCAGCCGGTTGAGCCGGGCGACCGTGCCGGCCGGGGTGAGCGCGCGGGCCAGGCGCGGCAGCAGCCGGGCCCGCCGACGGGCGGCGGCCGCGCCGGGCAGGTCCAGGCCGCGGGTGAGGTTGGCCCGGGTGCGGGCGGCGGCGTCCTGCGGGCGGGCCAGCAGCGCCCAGCCCAGCAGCGGGACGGCGAGGGCGACGGCCAGCGCGGCCGCGAGCACGGGGGTCGGCAGCATCAGAACCGGATCGCCACGGTCTTCTTCAGCCACAGCCCGCCGACGACCAGCAGGACGACGACCGTCGCCGTCATGCACCAGCCGACCAGCGTGGTGGTGAAGGGGGCCAGGTAGGCCGGGTTGCTCACCACGAGGAACGCGACGATGCCGAAGGGCAGGGCCATCAGCACGACCGCGGACAGCTTGCCCTCGGCCGACAGGGCCTTGACCTGACGGCGGATGGCGTTGCGCTCCCGGATGGTGTGGCCGACGGTGTCGAGCACCTCGGCCAGGTTGCCGCCGACCTCGCGGTGGATCCCGATCGCCTGCGCGACCCAGCGGAAGTCGTCGCTGGCCATCCGCTCGGCCACCTCGTCGAGGGCGTCGCCGAGGTCGCGACCCACCCGGGTCTCGTTGACGATGCGGGCGAACTCCTCCGCGGTCGGGGCCGCGGCCTCCTGCGACACCGAGTCGACCGCGCGCAGCAGGCTGTGCCCGGCGCGCAGGCTGGAGGCCATCAGCTGCAGCGAGTCGTCGAGCTGGTCGGCGAAGGCCGCCTGCCGCCGTCCCCGCCGCAGCCCGAGCAGCACCTTCGTGCCCAGCGGGGCCAGCGCCGCGAACAGCAGCGCGAGCAGCACCCCGCCGAGCAGCAGGCCCAGTGCGCCGAGGGCGACGGCGCCCAGGCCCACCAGCAGGACGACGTCCGGCAGCGCGGTCGCCACCCCGGCCCGCTCCAGCGCGGCCGTGCCGCGGGCTCCCAGTCCGCGCCGTACGAGCACCCGCTGCACCGCGGCGCCGGCGGCGGCCGAGGCGCCGGCCAGCGCGGACGCCGGTGGGGTGACGGCGGGGTCGAGCCGGGACAGCGGCACCCGCCGCGGCCCGGCCGGGAGGACGACGAGGGCGAGCAGCAGCAGCGCGCCGGTGACCGCGAGCAGGCCGGCGCCGAGCAGCATCAGGCCCACCCCCGCCGCGGCTCGACGGTGCCGAAGACCCGCGGCGAGACCCGGATGCCGAGCTCGTCGAAGCGGTCGGTGAACCGCGGCCGTACCCCGGTGGGCACCGGCTTGCCGAGGAAGCGGCCGGCGGCGTCGACGCCTGCGGAGTAGTCGAAGAGGAAGGCGTCCTGCAGGGTGACCGTCTCCCCCTCCATGCCCTGCACCTCGGTCACGTGGGTGACCCGCCGGGTGCCGTCGCGCAGCCGGGTCAGCTGGACGACGACGTCGACCGCCGAGGCGATCTGCTCGCGGATGGCGCGCAGCGGCAGGTCCATGCCCGCCATCAGCACCAGGGTCTCCAGCCGGGCGATGGCGTCGCGCGGGGAGTTGGCGTGCACCGTCGAGAGCGACCCGTCGTGGCCGGTGTTCATCGCCTGCAGCATGTCCAGCGACTCACCGCCGCGGCACTCCCCGACCACGATCCGGTCCGGGCGCATCCGCAGCGAGTTGCGCACCAGGTCGCGGATGGTGATCGCACCCCTGCCCTCGATGTTGGGCGGCCGGGACTCCAGCCGGACGACGTGGTCCTGCTGGAGCTGCAGCTCGACGGCGTCCTCGATGGTGACGATCCGCTCGCCCTCGGGGATGAAGGAGGAGAGCACGTTGAGCAGCGTCGTCTTCCCGGTGCCGGTGCCGCCGGAGACGATCACGTTGAGCCGGGCCTCGACGCAGGCGCGCAGCAGCTCGGCCATCTCCGGGGAGAGTGTGCCGAACCCGATCAGGTCGTCGACGGTGAACGGGTCCTTGGCGAACTTGCGGATGGTCACCGCCCCCCGGCCCTCGATGTTGGGCGGCCGCGACTCCAGCCGGACCACGTGCTCCTGCTGCAGCTGCAGCTCGACGGCGTCCTCGATGGTGACGATGCGCTCGCCCTCGGGGATGAAGGAGGAGAGCACGTTCAGCAGCGTGGTCTTCCCGGTGCCGGTGCCGCCGGACACGATGACGTTGAGCCGGGCCTCGACGCAGGCGTGCAG
>DATIMX010000490.1:0-3360 GCA_035474935.1 Geodermatophilus sp.
GCTGCTCGCCGGGCGCGGGCTGGAGGGCGACCGCTACGCGCTGGGCGGCGGGACGTGGGCGCAGTACCCCGACCTGGAGAAGCAGCTGACGCTGATCGACGCCGCGGACGTCGCCGCGGTCGCCGCCGAGGTGGGCGTGCCGCTGACCCCGGGTGACACCCGCCGGAACCTGGTGACCGCGGGCGTCGACCTGCCCGCGCTGGTGGGCCGCTGGTTCGCCGTCGGCGACGCGCTGCTGTTCGGGGTGAAGCGCTGCCCGCCGTGCACGCACCTGGAGCGGCTGACCGGCGCGCGGCTGATCAAGGCGATGGTGCACCGCGGCGGCATCAACGCGGCGGTCTTCGCCGGGGCGCCCGTCGCAGAGGGTGCACTGGTGCGGCCGGTGTCCGAGGAGGAGGCCGCGCGACGTGGTGCGCCCACTGGGGCCGACCGCCCGGTGCCGCGGATCGTCGACGGCTGATCCGGGAGCTCCCTGGGGATCCCCTGGCAGGCTGCTGTGGACCCGCCCCGTCGGGGAACCGGGCGTCCCCCAGGTCCGTCGAACGGGTATGGACGGACTCCGGACGTTGCTCAACCTGGTGTGGCTGGTCCTGCACGGGTGGCTGCTCGCCCTGGCCTACGCGCTGGCCGGGCTGATCGCCTGCCTGCTGATCGTCACCATCCCCTTCGGGATCGCCGCCTTCCGCCTGGCCGGCTTCGTCGTGTGGCCCTTCGGCCGGACGACGGTGCGCGCGCCGGGTGCCGGGGTGGCCTCGGCCGTGGGCAACCTCGTGTGGTTCCTCGTGGCCGGCTGGTGGCTGGCGCTGGTCCACGTCCTGGCGGGCATCGCCTTCTGCGTGACGATCATCGGCATCCCGTTCGGGATCGCCTCGTTCAAGCTGGCCGCGGTGGGCCTGTTCCCGCTGGGCAAGCAGGTCGTGGAGACCGACCAGCCGCGGGACTGGCTGCACGCCGGTGGCGGCGTGGTGCACGGCGCGCCGATCCGCTGAGCCGACCGGACGCGCGACCCTGGTCCGGTCGGCTCGCGCGGGAGGACACTCTCCGGCTCCGGACAGTGCTCGAGGAGCCCTCCATGGAGACCCAGGTCACCGAGATCGCCGCTGACGTCTACCGGCTGTCGACCTACGTCGACGACGTGGGCATCGTCTTCAACCAGTTCCTGGTGGCCGCCGACGAGCCCCTGTTGTTCCACAGCGGGCCCCGGGCGTTGTTCCCCCTGGTGTCGGCGGCCGTCGAGCGCGTCGTCCCCGTGCCGGAGCTGCGCTGGATCACGTTCGGGCACGTCGAGGCGGACGAGTGCGGCGCCATGAACCTGTGGCTGGCGGCTGCACCGCGGGCCGAGGTGGCGCACGGGGCCCTGGGGTGCGCGGTGTCCGTCGCCGACCTGGCCGACCGGCCGCCACGGCCGCTCCAGGACGGCGAGGTGATCGACCTCGGCGGGCGGAGGATCCGGCGCATCGAGACGCCGCACGTCCCGCATGGCTGGGACGCCGGGCTGATGTACGAGGAGACGACCGGCACGCTCCTGTGCGGCGACCTGTTCACCGCCGTGGGCGCCGGCCCGGCGACCACCGAGCAGGAGATCACCGGCCCGGCGCTGCAGGCCGAGGACCTGTTCCGGGCGACCTGCCTGACACCGGCGACGGGACCGACCATCCGGGCGCTGGCCGAGCTGCGGCCGACGACCCTCGGGTTGATGCACGGCCCGGCGTTCACCGGGGACTGCGCGCAGGCGCTGGCCGACCTCGGCGACGCCTACGACGAGCGGTTGGCCACCGAGGGAGCGCGCCTCCACGGTCCGGTCGCCCCCGGCGGCGGGTGAGGGGTCGGGCTCAGTCCGCGCGCTGTTCGTCGGCGTAGCGGGCGAGGAAGGCCTTCTCGGCCGGGGTGAGCCGCCGGGGCCGGTCGATGGCGAAGTCGAAGGGCACCAGCAGGGTGCTGCCCGTGACCGCCCGGCGTCCGTGGTCGAACAGCTCGTAGTGGCAGGTGAAGGCCGCGGCCCGGATGCCGGAGACCCAGATCTGCACGTCGAGCGGGTCGCGGGAGTAGACCACCGGCAGCCGGTACTGGACGTCGTGGGCGGCCACGACGGTCCCCCGCCGCAGGCCGGTCTGCTCCTCCAGCGAGGCACGGTCGAAGAAGAGGTCGACGCGGGCCATCTCGAAGTACGTCAGGAAGACGACGTTGTTGACGTGGCCGTAGGCGTCCATGTCCGACCAGCGCATGGGGACCTGCACGGTGTGCCTCACGGCTGGACACCCTGCCGCATCGGCCCGGACGGCGGCCCGCCGGCCCGCCGTCCGGTGACGTCCTGGAACGGCCTCGCTGCAGGGACCGCGCCGAGCTGATGACCTACTGGAACGGTCATCCTTCAGCGGCCCGCCGAGCCTGGTGACGTCCTGGAACGGCCCCTCCGCAGGGGCCCGCCGCGAGCTCGCGAGCGGTGGGGGGCGGAGGGGTCCTTCTTCAGTCGCGGGCGAGCTTGCGGTAGGTGGCCCGGTGCGGACGGGCGGCCTCGGCGCCGAGCCGCTCGACCTTGTTCTTCTCGTAGTCGGCGAAGTTGCCCTCGAACCAGAACCACTTGGAGTCGCCCTCGTAGGCGAGGAGGTGCGTCGCCACGCGGTCGAGGAACCACCGGTCGTGGCTGACCACGACGGCGCAGCCCGGGACCTCCAGCAGCGCGTTCTCCAGACTGCTCAGGGTCTCGACGTCCAGGTCGTTCGTCGGCTCGTCGAGCAGCAGCAGGTTGCCGCCCTGCTTGAGGGTCAAGGCGAGGTTGAGGCGGTTGCGCTCCCCGCCGGACAGCACGCCGGCCGGCTTCTGCTGGTCCGGGCCCTTGAACCCGAACGCGGCGACGTAGGCCCGCGAGGGCATCTCGACGTTGCCGACCTGGATGTGGTCCAGGCCGTCGGAGACGACCTCCCACAGCGTCTTCTTGGGGTCGATGCCGGTGCGGTTCTGCTCGACGTAGGACAGCTTGACCGTCTCGCCGACCTTGATGTCGCCGTCGTTCGGCTTCTCCTCGCCGACCAGCATCTTGAACAGCGTGGTCTTGCCCGCGCCGTTGGGGCCGACGACCCCGACGATGCCGTTGCGCGGCAGCGTGAACGAGAGGTCGTCGATCAGCACCCGCTCGCCGAAGCCCTTGGTGAGGTCGGTCGTCTCGACGACGACGTTGCCCAGCCGGGGACCCGGCGGGATCTGGATCTCCTCGAAGTCGAGCTTGCGGTACTTGTCGGCCTCGGCGGCCATCTCCTCGTAGCGCTGCAGACGGGCCTTGCTCTTGGCCTGCCGGGCCTTGGCGCCCGAGCGGACCCACTCCAGCTCCTCCTTGAGGCGCTTCTGCCGCTTGGCGTCCTT
>DATIMX010000491.1:0-3445 GCA_035474935.1 Geodermatophilus sp.
ACTCTCCGTAGATGAATTCGATACCGGGCGAGAACCGAGAACTGGACGCTCTCGTCAATCAACCCAAAGAAACCCACAAAGGGGTCACTTGCTTGGCACTGACTTTCGGCACGCTGTTGAGTTCTCAAGGAGCGGACGCGCAGCGATTCGGCCCTCTCGGGCTTCGTCTCTGGCGGCTTGTCCAACTGTACGCCGTCTTCGGAGTCCTGCACCCGGAGGTGCTCTCCGCGACCCTCCCGGGCCCGTCCGGCGCGTAGAGAACCATACACGACTCTCGGGGCCGGTGCGCAAGTCGGTGGAGGGCGTCGGCCGTCACACGCGGGCCCGTCCCGGGCCCCGTCCTGAGCCGGCCGTGGGGAGGACGGGCGGGACCCTGCAGCGGGGTCCTCCCTCAGAGGCCCAGGAAGCCCTCGATGCCGACCGTCAGGCCGGGGTGCCGGCCGATCTCCCGGACGGCGAGGAGTACTCCGGGCATGAAGGACGCCCGGTCGTAGGAGTCGTGCCGGAGGGTCAGGGTCTCCCCCGCCGCGCCCATGAGCACCTCCTGGTGCGCGACCAGACCGGTCAACCGGACGGCGTGCACCGGGACGCCCTCGACGTCGGCACCCCGGGCGCCCGGGAGCGAGTCGGTGGTGGCGTCCGGCGAGGCGGGGAGGCCGGCCGCACGACGAGCGGCAGCCACCAGGCGGGCGGTCCGGACCGCCGTGCCCGAAGGCGCGTCGACCTTGTTCGGGTGGTGCAACTCCACGATCTCCGTGGACGGGAAGAAACGTGCCGCCTCCTGGACGAAGCGCATGAGCAGGACGGCGCCGATGCCGAAGTTGGGGGCGATGACGACACCGACGTCGGGCTTGGGTTCGAGCCACGCGGCGACGGTGGCGAGCTTCTCGTCGTCGAAGCCGGTCGTACCGACGACGCAGTGGATGTTGTTGTCGATGCAGAACCGGATGTTGTCCATGACGACGTCCGGCCGGGTGAAGTCGACGACCACCTGCGCGCCGGCGTTCGCCAGGTCGAACAGCCAGTCCCCCGCGTCGACCATGGCGACGAGCTCGAGGTCCTCTGCGGCATCGACCGCCTTGACGACCTCGGTGCCCATCCGCCCGCGGGCGCCCAGGACGCCGACGGGGATGAGCGGGGTCTCGCCGGTGGGAGCGGTGGATCCGTGCTGGTCGGAGGCGGCGGAGCTCGTGGTCACCGGGTCAGGCTTCCCGCCACCGGCGTGCGATGCAAGGCCGCTCCTCGGTCAGGCCCGGGCGCGCCGTCCGGCCCAGGTCCACGCCAGCAGACCGGCGAGGACGCCGACGACGTCGGCGGCCCAGTCGGCCACCGACGCCGACCGCTCCAGCGCCGACAGTCCCTGGACCACCTCGCTGAGCGCGGCGTAGCCGACGAGGAGCACGCCGAGGACGCCGGGGCGGGCACCGGCCCACCTGCCGCTGCCCGCCAGCGCGGCGAACAGCAGCAGGTGCACCAGCTTGTCCACCCCCGGCGGCGCCGAGGGGACGTCGTCCGCGGGCGCGAAGAGCACCGCCAGCGACACCAGGACGACGACGGCGAACACGCCGCGGGAGAGCGCGCCGTGGACGGCGAGGGCCGGGTGCGGACGGGCCATCAGAGCCGGTCGAGGTCCGCCTCGCGGTAGGGACCCACCACGGCCAGGCAGGTCTCCCGCGTGAGCAGCTCGGCGGCGACCGCGCGGACCTGGTCCTCGTCGACGCCGTCCAGCCGGTCGAGCACCTCGCGCACCGGCAGGTACTCCCCGTAGGAGAGCTCGCTCTTGCCGAGCCGGCTCATGCGCGAGCCGGTGTCCTCCAGGCCGAGGACCAGGCCCCCCTTGAGCTGGCCGCGTCCCCGCGCGACCTCCTCGGCGGTCAAGCCGTCGGCGGCCACGCGCGCGAGCTCCTCGCGGACCAGCCGCAGCACTTCGGGCACCCGCTTGGGCGAGCAACCCGCGTAGACGGAGAACGACCCGGTGCCGGCGTAGTGCGACAGCGACGAGCCGACGCTGTACACCAGCCCGCGCTTCTCCCGGATCTCCTGGAACAGCCGCGAGCTCATGCCCCCACCGACCGCGGTCTCCAGGACCGCCGCCGCGTACCGCCGCTCGTCGAGCCGGCCGAGCCCCACCGAGCCGAGCAGCAGGTGGGTCTGCTCCGTGCGGCGCCGCACCAGCCCGGTCCGCCGGGCGGGGCTGGTCGCCCCCTCCTCGCCGCGCCGCAGCGGTGCCGGACGCGCCGGACCCGACAGCCGGTCGCCGAAGGCCGCGGTGACCAGGTCCAGCACCTGCTGGTGCTCCACCCGGCCGGCCGCGGTGACCACGATCGAGGGGACGGTGTAGCGCCGGCGGTACCACCCGTCGACGTCGTCCCGGGTCAGGGCCTCGATGGACTCGACCGTGCCCAGCACCGACCGGCCCAGGGCGGTGCCGCCGAACAGCGTCTCGGCGAACAGGTCGTGCACCAGGTCGGAGGGTTCGTCGTCGCGCATGGCGATCTCCTCGAGCACCACCGTCCGCTCGCTCTCCAGGTCCGGGGCCGTGTTGAGCGCGTCGGTGACCAGGTCGCCGAGCAGGGTGACGGCCAGCGGCAGGTCGCTGGCGAGCACGTTGGCGTAGTAGCAGGTGTGCTCCTTGGCGGTGAAGGCGTTCATCTCACCGCCCACGGCGTCCATGGCCGTCGCGATCTCCAGCGCGCTGCGACTGCCGGTCCCCTTGAACAACAGGTGCTCGAGGAAGTGCGAGGAGCCGGCGACGGCGTCGGTCTCGTCCCGCGAGCCCACGCCCACCCAGACGCCGACGGTCGCCGACAGCACCCCGGGCATCGTCTCGGTCAGCACGCGCAGGCCACCGGGCAGTTCGGTGCGCTCGACCCGGCCGCCGACCTCGTCGACGTCCAGGACGACGGTCTCCCCGACACCGGCCGGGGCCGGGACGGACGCGGTGGCGCCCGTCCCGGCCCCGGTCAGAGCCCGCGTCCGGTCCGTGGTCACGTGTCCCCCTGGCTGGCGCTCGGCAGACACGTGCCCAGTGGTGCCCTGCCCTCGCACGACCTCGCGAGCTCGGTCATGCCTCCGCGGGCGCGGCGTCGCCGGCCGGGGCGGCCTCGGCAGCGCCGTCCCCATCGGCCGCGACGGGGACGAGGCTGATCTTGCCGCGGGCGTCGATGTCGGTGATCTCGACCTGCAGCTTGTCACCGACGTTGACGACGTCCTCGACCTTGCCGATGCGCTTGCCGCCGCCCAGCTTGCTGATGTGCACCAGGCCGTCCTTGCCCGGGAGCAGGGAGACGAAGGCGCCGAACGGCGTGGTCTTGACGACCGTGCCGAGGAAGCGCTCGCCGACCTTGGGCATCTGCGGGTTGGCGATGGCGTTGATCCGGTCCACCGCCGCCTGCGCCGAGGGGCCGTCGGAGGCGCCGACGTAGATCGTGCCGTCGTCCTCGAT
>DATIMX010000492.1:0-13912 GCA_035474935.1 Geodermatophilus sp.
GGATGAACGAGAAGATCGTCGAGACGGTGTTCAGCGTGGTGAAGCCGTCGCTGGCCAGGTAGTTGGCGTAGCGCCGGGGGAAGCCCTCACCGCCGAGCCAGTGCTGCACCAGGAACGTGCCGTGGAAGCCGATGAACGTCAACCAGAAGTGCAGCTTGCCCAGCCGCTCGTCCATCATCCGGCCGCACAGCTTCGGGAACCAGAAGTAGACGCCGGCGTAGGCGGCGAACACGACGGTGCCGAACACCACGTAGTGGAAGTGCGCGACGACGAAATAGCTGTCGTTGACGTGCCAGTCCAGCGGCGGGGAGGCCAGCAGCACACCGGTCAGCCCACCGAGCAGGAAGGTGACCAGGAAGCCGATCGAGAACAGCATCGGCGTCTCGAAGGTCAGCTGACCCCGCCACATGGTGCCGATCCAGTTGAAGAACTTGATGCCGGTCGGCACGGCGATCAGGTAGGTCAGGAACGCGAAGAACGGCAGCAGGATCGCGCCGGTGGCGTACATGTGGTGCGCCCACACCGTCAGCGACAGGGCGCCGATGGCGATGGTCGCGAAGACCATGCCCTTGTAGCCGAACAGCGGCTTGCGGCTGAACACCGGGATGATCTCGGTGACGATGCCGAAGAACGGCAGCGCGATGATGTAGACCTCGGGGTGGCCGAAGAACCAGAACAGGTGCTGCCACAGCATCGGCCCCCCGTTCTCCTCCGTGTACACGAGGGCACCCAGCTGCCGGTCCGCCAGGAGGGCGAACAGGGCGGCGGTGAGGATCGGGAAGGCGAAGAGCACCAGCAGGCTGGTGACCAGGGTGTTCCAGCAGAAGATCGGCATCCGGAACATCGTCATGCCCGGCGCCCGCAGGCAGACGAGCGTCGTGATGAAGTTGACCGCGCCGAGGATGGTGCCCAGGCCGGACACCGCCAGGCCGGCGATCCACAGGTCCGGCCCGGCGCCGGGGCTGTTGGTCACGTCCGACAGCGGGACGTAGGCGTACCAGCCGAAGTCGGCGGCGCCGCCCGGGGTGAGGAACCCCGAGACCGCGATCGTGCTGCCGAACAGGAACAGCCAGTAGGAGAAGGCGTTCAGCCGCGGGAAGGCGACGTCGGGCGCGCCGATCTGCAGCGGCATGATCAGGTTGCCGAACGCGAAGAACAGTGGCGTCGCGAAGAACAGCAGCATGATCGTGCCGTGCATGGTGACCAGCTGGTTGTACTGCTCCGGCGACAGGAACTGCAGAGCCGGCCGGGCCAGCTCCCCGCGCATGAGCATCGCCATCAGGCCGCCGATGACGAACCAGACGAAGGAGGTGGCCAGGTACATCAGGCCGATGGTCTTGTGGTCGGTGGTCCGCAGCAGGTTCGAGAGCCGCGAGCCCTTCTCGGCCTGGTGAACCGGGCTCGGCCGGCTCACGATCGGCGCCGGTGCGATCGTCACGGCCGCAGCTTAGACGGTTCCTGCGACGCGCCTCCGGGCGACGCCGGAGGCGCGCCGTCCCCGCGGCACCATCGCCCCGAGACCGTTCCCGAACCGTGACCTGACGGCTCCCGTCAACCGGCCCGGGTCCAGGTCGTCACGTCGACCGACACGGTGACCGGCGTCCGTTCGGGCAGCCCGGCCACGGCCGCCGCCAGCCCCTCGGGCGTCAGGTGCCTGGCGTGCGGGCCCATGCCGACCAGGGTCGTGACCGCCGCGCGGTCCAGCTCCAGCCGCTCCCGGTGCCCGGCCGCGGCGACCGGGCGCAGGTGCGGTTCGAGGGCCGCCGACAGCCGGCGGGCCTTGCCGGGGTCAACGCGCAGCAGCCCCAGCGGCTCGACCAGCTCGGCGAGGTGGTCGGCGGCGGGGGTGACGACGACCAGCCGCCCGCCCGGCCGCAGCACCCGCGCGGTCTCCGGGCCGTTGCGCGGGGCGAAGACCACCAGCACCCGGTCGACGGCGGCGTCACGCAGCGGCAGGCGGGCCCACGCGTCACCCACCACCGCCAAGGCCCGGGGGTGGGCGCCGGCCGCGCGGCGGGCGGCGTACCGCGAGGAGTCCAGGACCACCCCGACCGCGCCGGGCAGCCGGTCGAGGACGCCGGCCAGGTGGTGCCCGGTGCCCCCGCCGAGGTCGACCAGCGCGCCGGGCGGGCCGTCGTCCCCCGCGGTGACGGCGTCCGCCAGCGCGCGGGTCACACCGGCGTAGTGGCCGGCGGCGAGGAAGGCGACCCGGTCGGCGACCATCGCCGCGGAGTCGCCGGACGGTGGGACGTGCCCGGGCGGCAGCAGCGTGACCTGCCCCTGCCGTGCCCGGTCGAAGGAGTGTCCGGCCGGGCAGACCAGCCCGGCGTCGCCGGCCCGCACGCCCAGCGGTGCCCCGCAGACCGGGCAGGCGAGCAGCTCGACCGCTCCCGGGGGCCACGGTCGGCGGGGGCTCACCGGCTCGTGGCCGGGTCGGCCTCGCGCGGGGCTCCGCGGGAGGACGCCTCGGCCGCCCGGCCCGGGACGACACCGACCGCCAGGGCCGCCGCCACGGCGCCGGCCGCGAAGGCCGGCGGGTAGCCGGGCCCGCTGTCGACGAGCAGCGCGGCCAGCGGGACGGTCAGGGCGGCGGAGAGGTTCTGCGCGGTGTTGTGCGCGCCCAGCGCCCGCCCGGCCCAGGCGCTGCCGGCCTGCTCGGCGACGGAGGTGAACGCGATCCCGTTCGGGCTCACGGTGACGACGGCGGAGCAGACGACGGCCCCGGCGACGGCGGCCGGGGCGAGGACGTCCGGGGTGAGGACGGCGACGACGGCCAGCACCGCGACGACGGCGGCCACCGCGACCGAGACCAGGCGCAGCGGCCGCACCCGGCTGCCCAGGCGGTCGGACCACGCGCCCGCGCCGAGCCGCGCGGCCGCCCCGCCGATCTGGGTGACCGCGAGCAGCGTGCCGGCACCGGCGGTCGACCAGCCGACCTGCTGCACCAGGAAGTCGAAGCTGAAGGCGGCCACGACGAACTGCGGGACGACGAGCAGCGTGCTGGCAGCGTGCACCCGCCACAGCACCGGCGAGCGGTAGGGCGAGGCCGCCCGGGGCGCACCCGGGGCCGGCTCGGGCCGCGCCGGGTCGCGCACCAGCGCCCCGACGAGGACGGCGGTGACCGCGCAGCCGGCGGCGAGCGCGGCGAACGCCGTCCCCGGGCCGTCCTCGGCCAGCCGCGGCAACGCGAAGGCCGCCAACCCCACGCCGATCGGCTGGCCCGCCTGGCGCACCCCCATGGCCAGGCCGCGCTGCGAGGCGGGGAACCAGCCGAGCACCAGCCGCCCGCTGGCCGCGTGCACCGAGGCGCTGCCGGCACCGGCGAGCAGCAGCCACAGCCCCGTGGCGACCGGGGTGTCGGCCAGGGCGGCGCCGGTCATGGCAGCCGCAGCGACGCCGAGCCCGGCGCTGAGCACCACCCGTTCGCCGTACCGGTCGGCCGCCGCGCCCCAGGCGAGCAGGCTGAGCACCAGGCCGGCCGTGGGTGCGCTGACCAGCAGGCCGATCGCGGCGAGGGAGAGCCCCTCCTCGCGGAGGGCGACGGTGAGGAAGGGCAGCCCGTTCTGCACCGCGCACGCGGCGACCAGCCCGACCAGGCTGACCCCGAGGTGGCGCCACCGCGCCGTGCCTCCCGTGCTGCCGCCGGTGGCCGCCGTCACCTCACGACCGGGTGGAAGGTCACGTCCCGCAGCACGCCGTCGTCGGCCACCGCGGTGACGAAGGTGCCGTGCGGCTGCCGGCGCCGGTCGGTCGGCGAGCCGGGGTTCACCAGCCGCAGGCCGGTGTCGGCGGTGGTGTCCCAGGGGATGTGGCTGTGCCCGAACACCAGCAGGTCGGCGTCGGGGAAGCGGGCGGCACAGCGGGCCTCGCGGCCTCGTCTGTCGCCGGTCTCGTGGACGACGGCCAGCCGGATGCCGCCGACCTCGGCGCGGGCCACCTCGGGCAGCCGCTCGCGCAGCGGGCCGTGGTCGTTGTTGCCGTGGACGGCGACCAGCCGGTGGGCGCGCTCCTCGAAGCGGTCGAGCAGCGCGACGTCCACCCAGTCGCCGGCGTGCACGACGACGTCCGCCCCGTCGATCGCGGCCCACAGCGCATGAGGTAGGTCACGCGCCCGCTTGGGGACGTGCGTGTCCGCGGTCAACACGAGGGAAACCGGCACGCGGACATGGTTGCAGGCGGCTACCTTCCCCCGGGCCCCGCCGCCGTGGCCCTCCCTTCCGCACCACCCCTGAGGACCTCCATGACAGACCCCACGCCCGCCCGCGCGTCCGGCGCCGGCACCCTCGGCGACGAGCCCCACCCGCAGCGCTGGCTGGCCCTCGCGGTCATCGCCGTCACCGTCCTGCTGGTCATCCTCGACGCGACGATCGTCAACATCGCGCTGCCCGCGGTCTCCGCCGACCTGCAGATCAGCGCGGCCAGCCAGCAGTGGATCGTCACCGCCTACACGCTGACCTTCGGCGGCCTCCTGCTCCTCGGCGGCCGCATCGCCGACTTCTGGGGTCGCAAGCGCACCTACCTCGTCGGCGCCGCCGGCTTCGCCGTCGCCTCGGCGCTGGGCGGCGTCGCGCAGGACGAGGGCATGCTCTTCGCCGCCCGCGCCCTGCAGGGCGCCTTCGGTGCACTGCTGGCGCCGGCCTCGCTGGCGCTGCTGACCGTGCTGTTCACCGATCCGCGCGAGCGGGCCAGGGCGTTCGCCGTCTACGGCGCGATCGCCGGCGGGGGCTCCGCCGTCGGCCTGCTGCTCGGCGGCGTGCTGACCGAGTACGCCGACTGGCGCTGGTGCTTCTGGGTGAACCTGCCGGTGGCGATCGTCGCCGTCGTGGCCGCCATCCCGATCGTGCCGGAGAGCCGGGCGCCCGGGGACACCCGCTACGACATCCCCGGCGCGGTGCTCGTGACCGCCGGCGTCGCCGCCGTCGTCTACGGCTTCACCCTGGTCGCCGAGACCTCGCAGGAGAACGCCGCCGACGGCATCCCGGAGAACGGCTGGACCGACCCGACCGCGCTGCTGTTCATCGGCCTCGGCGTCCTGCTCGTGGCGGCGTTCGTCGTCGTCGAGCTGCGCTCGCGCAACCCGCTGCTGCCGATGCGGATCGTCCTGGACCGCAACCGCGGCGGCGCCTACCTGACCTCGACGCTGGTCGGTGCCGGGTTGATCGGCGCGTTCTTCTTCCTGAGCCTCTACTTCCAGCAGGTGCTGGGCTACCAGCCGGTGCACGCGGGCCTGGCCTCGCTGCCGACCACGCTGGGCGTGCTCCTCTCCGCCGGCGCCGCCAGCGCGGCCGCGCCGCGGATCGGGCCCAAGCCGCTGATGGTGCTCGGCGGGCTGCTCGCCGCGGGCGGGCTGGCGACGCTGTCCTTCCTCGACGTGGACAGCGGCTTCTGGGCGCTGGCCTTCCCCGGCCAGCTGCTGCTGGGCCTCGGCCTGGGCTTCACCTTCGTGCCGCTGTCCAACCTCGCCCTCGTCGGCGCCGGCGAGCACGACGCGGGTGCGGCGAGCGCGATGCTGAACGCCACCCAGCAGGTCGGCGCCTCCATCGGCACCGCGCTGCTGGCGACGCTGTCGGTCGGCGCGATCACCGAGTACGTCACCGGCGTGGCCACCTCCGGCGGCGACCCGGCCGACCCCGCGGTCGGGCTCCAGGCGCAGGTCGAGGGCTACACCACGGCGTTCAGCTGGGCCGCGGGGCTGCTGGTCCTGGGCGCGCTGGTGTCCGCGGTGCTGATCCGGGCCACCAAGGAGGACCTGCCGGCGGAGGGGACGCCGGTCCACGTGGGCTGAGCGACTCCCCTGCTCCCCTGTTGATCATGGGGTTGTTGCCGGTGGCGTCGGCGTGCCGAGCCGTGTCGCCGGCAACAACCCCATGATCGACGCAGGGTTCCGTCATCTCGGAGCGAGCGCGGCGCAGGGGGCGAGACGACGACGTCAGCGGCCGCGCGCGGCGAGGGCCTTGAGGCGGTCGTTGTAGGCGGCGAGCTCGGCGTCCTGGGTGCGCTCGGCGACCCGGTCGAGGCGGCGGGCCTTCCGCTGCTCGGAGCCCATCCAGGCGAACAACACCAGCGCCAGGACGAAGACCGTCGGGATCTCGCCGAAGGACCAGGCGATGCTCCCCGCGGTCTTCTGGTCCGCCAGCGGGTCGACGCCCCAGCCGGCCGGCGGGGCGGCGAAGGTCTCCACCACCAGCGAGCCGGCCATCAGGATCGCGACGCCGAAGAAGGCGTGGAACGGCATCGGGAGCAGCAGCTCGACGATCCGGCCACCGTGGCCCGCCGTCCGGGGCCAGGGGTCCTGGGCCAGGATCGGGCCGAAGAAGAGCAGCCCGGTCACGGTGAAGTGGGCCAGCATGAACTGGTGGCCGACCGGGTTGGCCATGAGCGCGTCGAACAGCGGCGTGAAGTAGACCGCGTAGAGGCTGGCCAGGAACAGCGGCAGCGTGAACGCCGGGTGGGACAGCACGCGGGCGACCCGGCTGTGCAGCGCGTCGAGCAGCAGCGCCCGCGGGACGCCGGCCAGCCGCTTGCCGCGCGGCAGGGTCCGCAGCGCGAGGGTCACCGGGGCGCCGAGCAGCAGCAGGATCGGCACCACCATGGACAGCACCATGTGCTGGGCCATGTGCACGCTGAACAGCACCATGCTGTAGCCGTTGAGCCAGGTGCCGGTGACCGCGAACAGCGCGACACAGCCGGCCACCCAGGACGCCGTCCGCCACCACGGCCAGGCCACGCCCGTGCGGCGCAGCAGCACGACCGCGACGGGGTAGCCGACGAGCCCGAGCAGGCTCAGCACCGCCAGCCACGACCAGCCGTCGAGGTGCGGCAGGAACATCCGCCCCCAGATCGGCGGCTCTGCGGGCACCCACATGCCCGAGTGATGACCGTGGTCCACCGCTGCCTCCTGCCCCGCCGTGCGCCTGCGCCCCCACTGTCCCACCCGGGAAGCCGACCGGGTGGCCCCGTCCAGGGCACCGACCTGAGCTCGCGAAGGGCGGGGAGGACGGGGTCCTTCTACGAGCGGAGCGAGGCGTGGGGGGCGAGGGGGTCCTTCTACGAGCCTGCGAGGCGTGGGGGGAGGGTGGTCCGTCAATCGTGGACCGGCGCCTCGTGGCCGGCGTGCGCCTCCGCCTCCAGCTGGAAGGTGCAGTGCTCGACGTCGAAGTGGTCCCCCAGGCAGGCGCAGAGCGCGTCGAGCACCCGCCCGCCGTGGCCGTCGGCCAGCGCCTCGTCGCTGACGACGACGTGCGCGGAGAGCACCGGCAGGCCCGAGGTGATCGTCCAGGCGTGCAGGTCGTGGACGCCGACGACGCCGTCCACCCCGAGGACGTGTGCCCGCACGTCCTCGAGGTCCACCCCGCGGGGCGCTGCCTCCAGCAGCACGTCGACCGCCTCGCGCAGCAGCGACCACGCCCGCGGCAGCACCAGCGCGGCGATGAGCAGGGAGGCCACCGTGTCGGCCGGCGTCCAGCCGGTGGTCGCGACGACGACGGCGGCGGCGAGGACGGCGACCGAGCCCAGCGCGTCGCCGAGCACCTCGAGGTGGGCACCGCGGACGGCGAGGGACGCCGAGCGGCCGGAGTGCAGCAGCGCCAGGCCGGCGAGGTTGACGGCCAGGCCCACCGCGGCGACGACGAGCACCACGCCGGAGTCGATCTCGGGCGGGTCCCCGATCCGGCGGACCGCCTCCACGACGACGTAGCCGGCGACGGCGACCAGCAGCAGCCCGTTGGCGACGGCGCCGAGGATCTCCGCGCGCTGCCAGCCGAAGGTGCGCCGTCCGCGGGCGGGGCGCTGGGCCAGCGAGACCGCCCCGAGCGCCAGGCCGAGGCCCAGGGCGTCGGTGGCCATGTGCCCGGCGTCGGCGAGCAGGGCCAGCGACCCGGAGACCACCGCGCCGGCGATCTCCGCGGCGACCATCGCGACGGTGAGGCCGAGGACGACGGCCAGCCGGCGGCGGTACGCGGCCGAGGCGGTTCCCGGAGGGGTGCCGTGGTCGTGCCCGTGCCCCATCACCGCTCCCCCGCCGTCGCGTTCCGCACGCTCCGAGTGTCCCGCAGCGGGCGAGCGGATCGGCCGGCTCAGATCGGGACGCCGCGCTCCCGCAGGTAGGGCACCGGGTCGACCTTCTCGCCGTTGAGGCCGCCGAGGCGCACCTCGAAGTGCAGGTGCGGGCCGGTGGACTGGCCGCGGTTGCCGAGCAGCGCGATGGTGTCGCCCGCGCGGACGACCTGGCCGGCCGACACGAGGATCTCCTCCATGTGGCCGTAGGCGGTGACGTCGCCGTTGTCATGCTGGATGAAGACCGCCAGGCCGTAGCCACTGGCCGGGCCGGCCTCGAGCACGACGCCGTCCATCGCGGCCTTCTCCGGCGTGCGCATGGGCGCGGCGAAGTCGAGGCCGGCGTGCACCCTGCCCCACCGGGACCCGAACCCGCTGCTCAGTCGGGCGCCGTCGACGGGCAGCACCGCCTCGGGGCGGGCGGCCTCCGCGATCGCCTCGGCGGCGAGCCGGTCGGCGTCGGCCTGCGCCTGCGCGGCGGCGGCCTGCTCGGCCTCGCGCGCGGTGCGACTGGCGGTCAGCTCACCGAGCCGGGCGGCGGCGTCGGCCTCGGGGATCGCGGCCGGCGACGCGCCGTCCAGCCCGAGCTCCTCGGCGACGCCGACCGAGGAGGTCTCGGCCACGTCGGTCTGCTGGGTGATGGCGCGGTCGCCGGCGGCGAACAGGCCCAGGCCGCCGGCCCCGACGAGCGCCGCGGCCAGGTAGGCGGCCGGGCGGCGGGACGGCGCCGGGATCCCGCGGCTGCGGCGCCGGCCCCGTCGTCCGCCGGGAACGGCAGGGACGGCGGAGACCGGACGGACGTCCGCCATGCCGGCGCGGGCGGTGGCCTCGGCCTGCTGGGCGAGATCGGCGAGGTCGGGGACCTCGGTGAGCCGCGGCTCCTCGAAGGTGGTGTCCGACGGTGGCGCATCCCCCGGGCGCTGCGTCAGGACGGTGTGCGGGGCCGCCTCGTTGTCGTGGACGGGACGGTCGTGGTGGAGCTGGCTCATACACCTGACTTCCGGAGGGGACAGGGTCGTCGTGCGGGGTCCAGGGGAAGCGGACGGGAGCCATGTAAACACGTCGTGACCTTTTCGTGACCTTTACGAGGGGGAATAAGGCCAGAACCGGTGACCGGGATCACCGGCGTGCCGGGTTGACTCTCAACAGGGGGTCGACCTCATCTGACTGACAGTGAGCAACACGCCGCGACGGCGTGCACCGAGGCGCGATGGACGTCACGTCGGGGCAGAAAGGCCCTTGTCCGAGCCCGTCGACAGCCACCCGAGGAGCGATCCCCCATGCGCGCAGTGACCTGGCACGGCCGAGCCGACGTCCGGGTGGACACCGTCCCGGACCCCACGATCCAGGACCCCACCGACGTCGTCGTCGAGGTCACCTCGAGCGGCATCTGCGGGTCCGACCTCCACCTCATCGAGGTCATGGCGCCGTTCATGACGGTCGGCGACGTGATGGGCCACGAGCCCATGGGCGTCGTCCGCGAGGTCGGCCCGGAGGTCACCGCGGTCACGCCCGGCGACCGGGTCGTCGTCCCCTTCAACATCTCCTGCGGCACCTGCTGGATGTGCTCGCAGGGCCTGCAGTCCCAGTGCGAGACGACGCAGAACCGCGAGCAGGGCTTCGGCGCCTCGCTGTTCGGCTACACCAAGCTCTACGGCCAGGTGCCCGGCGGCCAGGCGGAGTACCTGCGGGTGCCCTTCGGCAACACGCTGCCGATCAAGGTCCCCGAGGGGCTGCCCGACGACCGGTTCGTCTACCTCTCCGACGTGCTGCCGACCGCCTGGCAGGCGGTGCAGTACGCGGCGACGCCGCCCGGCGGCACGCTGCTCGTCCTGGGCCTCGGCCCGATCGGTGACATGTGCACCCGCATCGCCCACCACCTGGGCATCGAGAACGTCTACGCCTCCGACGTCGTCCCGGAGCGGATCGCCCGGGCTGCCGCGCGCGGCACGCACGTCATCCGCTCGACGGACAAGGACGACGTCGTGCAGCAGATCCAGGACGCGACCGCCGGCCGCGGCGCCGACGCGGTGATCGACGCCGTCGGCATGGAGGCGCACGGCTCCCCGCTGGCGAGCATCGCCCAGAAGGCCACCGCGGTCGTGCCCGACGCGGTCATGGAGAAGGTCATGCAGGTGGTCGGCATCGACCGGTTGGCCGCCTTCAACACCGCCATCGACGCGGTGCGCCGCGGCGGGACGATCTCGCTGTCGGGCGTATACGGCGGGGCGACCGACCCCGTGCCGCTCATGAGGATGTTCGACAAGCAGATCCAGCTGCGCATGGGCCAGGCCAACGTGTGGCGCTGGGTGCCCGACATCCTGCCGATCCTCACCGAGGGCGACCCGCTGGGCGTCGACGACTTCGCCACCCACCACGTGCCGCTGGAGCAGGCGCCGCAGGCCTACGCGGACTTCCGCGAGAAGCGCGACGGCGCGGTCAAGGTCCTGCTCAGGCCCTGATCCGACGCGACAGGGGCCGGCCGCCACGGCCGGCCCCTGTCGCGCGCGGGGAGGCCGCCCGGCGGGTCTGTGACCGGTCGCACCCCGCCCCATCGGGACGCGGGACCAAGGACCCTGGCAGGGTCGGGAGGGAACACCCCGGCAGGACGACGCAGTCCGAGCCCCACCCGGATACCGCACCGTCCTGGAGCCGCCCCGTGCCCCGCGCCCTGCTCGCCCTCGCCATCGGCGCCTTCGGCATCGGCACCACCGAGTTCGTCGTGATGGGCATGCTGCCCGAGATCGCCGAGGGCCTCGGGGTCTCGGTCCCGTCGGTCGGCCTGCTCATCTCCGCCTACGCCGTCGGCGTCGTCGTGGGAGCACCCACCCTGACCGCGCTCGGCGTGCGCTTCCCGCCACGGCAGACCCTCGTCGGCCTCATGGTGCTGTTCGTCGTCGGCAACGTGCTGTCGGCGGTGGCGCCCACCTACGAGACGCTCGCCGCCGCCCGGGTGCTCACCGCCCTGGCGCACGGCTCCTTCTTCGGCGTCGGCGCGGTCGCCGCCCGCCGGCTGGTCGCGCCCGAGCGGGCCACCAGCGCGATCTCGCTGATGATCACCGGGCTGACCGTGGCCAACGTCGTCGGCGTCCCGCTGGGCACGTTCGTCGCGCAGCAGACCAGCTGGCGGCTGGTGCTCGCCGCCATCGCCGTCATCGGCCTGGTCACCATCGGCGGGCTGCTGGCCTGGATGCCGGCCGAGCTGGGCGAGCCCGGCGACCTGCGCACCGAGCTGGCCGCCTTCCGACGCGGTCAGGTGTGGCTGGTGCTGGGCCTGACGGTGGTCGGCTTCTCCGCGCTGTTCGCCGTCTACAGCTACGTCAGCCCGATCCTGACCGAGCTGGGTGGCCTGCCCGTGGAGTGGGTGACGCCGGTGCTGGCGCTCTTCGGCGTCGGCACCACCGTCGGCACCCTCGTCGGCGGCCGGCTGGGCGACCGCTACGGCTTCTCCCTCGTCACGGTCGGCCTGCTGGCCACCGCCGTCGTCCTGGCCGCGTTCGCCCTCGTGGCCCGCACCCCGGTCGCCGCCGTCGTGCTGCTGGTGCTGTTCGGCGCGCTGGCGTTCGGGCTGGGCCCGGTGGTGCTGAACGGCGTCATCGAGGCCGCCCGGGTGCGCGGCGGCAGCCTGGTCTCCGCGGCCAACCAGGGCGCGTTCAACATGGCCAACGCCCTGGGCGCCGCGCTCGGTGCGGCGGTGCTGTCGGGCGGCCTCGGCTACACCGCCCCGATCTGGGTCGGCGCGGCCCTGGCGCTGGCCGGCGCCGGGATCGCCGTCGTCGTGCGGGTGGTCGACCGGCGCGACCGGGTGCCGACGGCGGCCGAGGCGGACGCCGTCCCCGCGGAGTGCCGCGCCGCCGCCTGACCGGCCGACGGCCGGGGTAGGGCCCGGTCATGACCACCCCGACCCCCACCGCGGAGCGCTCCGGCCAGTTCACCCTCGGCGACCGGCCGGTCAACCGGATCGGTTACGGCGCGATGCAGCTGGCCGGCCCACACGTCATGGGTCCGCCGGCCGACCGCGCCGCCGCCGTCGCGGTCCTGCGCCGGGCGGTGGAACTCGGCGTCGACCACATCGACACCAGCGACTACTACGGCCCGCACGCGACCAACGAGATCATCCGCGAGGCGCTGCACCCCTACCCGGAGGACCTGACCATCGTCACGAAGGTCGGGGCCGAGCGGACCCCGGCCGGCGAGTGGCCCGAGGCGCTGACCCCCGAGCAGCTGCGCCGGGCGGTCGAGGACAACCTGCGCAACCTCGGCGTGGACGTGATGGACGTCGTGAACCTGCGCATGCCCGGCTTCTCCGAGCCGGTCGAGCGGTCGCTGGCCGAGCCGTTCGAGGCGCTCGCCGCGCTGCAGGAGGAGGGGCTGATCCGGCACCTCGGGGTCAGCAACGTGACGACGCAGCAGCTGGCCGAGGCCCAGTCGATCGCTCCCGTCGTGTGCGTGCAGAACCACTACAACCTGGTGCACCGGCGCGACGACCCGATGGTGGACGCGCTGGCCCGGGAGGGCGTCCCCTACGTGCCGTTCTTCCCGCTCGGCGGCTTCACGCCGCTGCAGTCCGCGGCGCTGGAGACGGTGGCCCGGCGGCTGGAGGCCTCCCCGATGCAGGTCGCGCTGGCCTGGCTGCTGGCCCGCAGCCCCAACCTGCTGCTCATCCCGGGCACCTCGTCGGTGGCCCACCTGGAGCAGAACCTGGCCGCCGGGATGCTCGTGCTCGGTCCGCGGGAGCTCGAGGAGCTTGACGACATCGGCGGCACGCCGGCCCCGTGAGCGCGCCCTCGCCGCGGTAACCGCCGGCAGGTGGCTGTCGGACACGCCGGCGACGGCAGCCACCCGCCGATGGTCACGGCTGGTCGCCGGCCAGGGCCCGGGCGGCCGCGGCGTCCTCCTCGTCGAAGCCGATCTGGCCGGCGGCGCCGTGCTGGGCGGCCTGCCCGTCGATCCAGCGACGGTGCGCCTCCCACGCCGACTGGCGGGTGGCCCCCAGTGACCGGCCGATCTCCGCCCACGAGGCCCCGGTCCCCCGCGCCGTCCGGACCGTCAGCTGCCGCCCCTGCCCGGCCTTGCGGGCGATCACCTCGCCGAGGGCGAGCAGCTCCAGCGCCTCCTCCCGGCTCAGCGGACGGGGCCCGTCCGGGTCGTCGGGGTCGGCCAGTGAGTCCCGCCCGCGCAGCTCGTCGAAGCGCTGGACGGCGGTGGCGAGCGTGTGCTCCCGGTCGAGGGCGTCGATGTCGGCCATGCCCCAGCGTCCGTCAGGCCAGCCTGACTGTCAAGGTGGCCTGACAAGCCGCTCGGGTCGATCATGGAGTTGTTGTCGGCGACATGGGGGGACGCGCCGCCGGGACCTGCAAGGAGCCCATGATCAACGCCGAAGGGGGCCGGTGCGCGGCGCCGGCTGCCGCCTCCTTCAGCGGGCGCGCTGCACCCGCGTCTCGTCGAACACCGGCTCGGTCGACTCGTACACCCGGCCGTCGGCGCCGAAGACGAGGAAGCGGTCGAAGGAGCGGGCGAACCAGCGGTCGTGGGTGACGGCGAGCACCGTGCCCTCGAACGCGGCGAGCGCCTCCTCCAGCGACTCGGCCGACAGCACGTCGAGGTTGTCGGTCGGCTCGTCGAGCAGCAGCAGCGTGGCGCCGGACAGCTCCAGCAGCAGCACCTGGAAGCGCGCCTGCTGCCCGCCGGAGAGGGTGCCGAACGTCTGGTCGCCGGATGCGGCCAGCCCGTAGCGGCGCAGCGCGGCCATGGCCCGGCCCCGGTCGACGCCCCGGCGGCCCGGCTCCCCGTGCCACAGCAGGTCCACGAGGGTCCGGTCGAGCCACTCCGGGTGCGCGTGGGTCTGCGCGAAGAA
>DATIMX010000493.1:0-3226 GCA_035474935.1 Geodermatophilus sp.
TGCGCAGCGCGACGGTGCTGGCGGTGTCGCTCTCGTTCGGCACCCGGAAGGTCAGCTTGCCGAAGCCGCCGGCGGCGGCGTCGGTCGAGGAGACGCCGACGTGCGCGGAGGCGGCGCCCGCTCCGGCGACGGCGGCGGCCAGCGCCGTCAGCAGGGCCAGCACGACGACGCCGAGCCGGCCCAGCGGTCGGGGCAGGGATGAGGACACGGTTCTCCTGTCAGGACGTGGGTGGAGCGGGGTCCGAGGGGTCAGCGCACCGGGAAGGTGGTGGTGGCGGTGCCGGCGGTGAACTCGTCGAGCCGGACCGTGATGGCGAGGGTCCAGGTGCCGGCGCCGGGGATCGCCATGCCGTCGCCGACGTAGTGCCCGGGCCCGGCGGGCTCGAGGGCGACGTCGATCGGGCCGATCTCCTGGGCCTCCTCGGTGAGGGTCACCCGGATGTCGACGGGCTGGGTCAGCTGCCCGCGCTCGTCGAGCAGGTACAGGTGCAGCGTGTTCGCCCCGGCGGCGGCGGGGTCGACCGACACCTGCACGCTGCCGTCCTGCCCTGCCGCGGTCTGCACCGGCAGCGTCACGTCCACCGGCTGGGCGACCTCTGCGCGCGCCGGGGGCGTGCCGACGAGCACGGCCGACAGCGCCAGGACGACGAGCCCGACGGCGAGCTCGACGAGCACCGAGCGGCGCAGGGCGGGCCGCTCGGCGGCGGCCGCGGCGGCCTGCGCCTCGGCGCGTGCGCCGGCGGCCGAGGCGACGACCGGGTCGGGCTCGGGCTCGCCGGACGACGCGGAGAAGGCGTGCGCGGTGACCCGGCGGCGCGGCGCGGGCCGGGTCCGATGGACACCGAGGTGCTGCTGGACCCACACCCGGGAGACGCCGGCCGCGGCGAGCAGCAGCAGGACCAGGGCGAGCTTGGCCAGCAGCACCCAGCCGTAGGTCGTCGTCACCAGGGCGGCGGGCGAGCCGACCTCGCGGACCGACTGGACGACGCCGGTGACCACCAGCGCGGTGACCGAGCCGGCGGCCAGCCGGGAGAACGGCGGCAGTGCCCGGGCGACGTCGGCCGCCGGGGCGTCCTCGCGCAGCACGCCGCCCAGCAGCCCGGCCAGCCCGCCCAGCCAGACGGCCATCGCCGCCACGTGCACCGCCGCCGCGGCGACCGCCAGGCCCGGCAGCGGCCCGGCGACCGGATGACCGACGGCGGCGACCGTGCCGACGAGGGCGACCGCGAGCACGCCTCCGGCGAGGACGTCGGGCAGAGAGGGGCTCCCCCGCCGCCACACCGTGCGCAGCACGACCGCCAGCGCGGCCACCAGCACGATCCGCACCAGGTGCGCCGCACCGTTGCCCGAGGCGGCGGTGGCCTGCAGCAGCGCCGGGTCGGCGATCGAGGACAGCCCGCTCCCGGCGGCGTAGGGGCCCTGCAGGAGGAAGGACAGCGCGGCACCCGCGGCGACGGCGAGCAGCCCGCCGGTGGTCATCCGGCGCAGCCGCGCCGACCCCCAGCCCCCCGGCCACGCGGTCAGCAGCAGCACGGGCACACCGATCGCCAGCGACAGGCCGGCGAAGCCCAGCCAGCGGGCCGCCGGCAGCGCCGCGCCCACGACCGGGTCGGTGTCGTCCGCGCCCGCGGTGGCGCCCGCGGCCACCAGCTCGCCGTCGCCGACGGCGAAGGAGAAGGCCCCGGAGATGGGGTGGGAGTCGGCCGAGACCACCCGGTAGGTGACGAGGTAGCCGTCGTCGGGCAGGTCCGCCCGCAGGGGGACGACGACGGTGTCGCCCTCGACCGTGGCGTCCCCGGCGTCGACCCGCTCACCCGAGGCGTCGAGCACCCGGGCGTAGCCGGCCCCGAGGGAGACGCCCTCGGTGAAGGTCAGCGTGACCCGGTCCGGGGCGTCGGGCAGCCGGGCGCCCTCGGCCGGGTCGGTGGACACCAGCTCGGCGTGCGCGGCGGCCGGCGGCGCGGTCGCCACTCCCGCTCCCGACCACAGCCCGAGCAGGGCCAGCAGGAGCAGCAGCGCCCCGGGCGCGCGGCGCCTCACGCCGGCACCCGCTCCCGGCCGACGGCGGGCAGCTCCCGGTGCCGGCGTCCCCGCCAGGCGACGGTGCCGACCAGCGCCACGCCGGCGAGCAGCAGCAGGTGGGTGACCGCACGCTCGGCGTGCACGTGCCCGGCGCGCAGGTCGGCGACGGTGAGGACGGCGAGGAGCACGGTGAAGGTGCCGAGGAACGGCAGCGCGCCGGCGGCGAGCCGGGGGGCGGCGGCCACGGCGAGGAAGGCCGCGGCGGTGCCCAGGTTCCAGGCGCCGGTCTCGTGGGCCATGTGCACCGGTGCGCTCATCGCCGCGGTGCCGGTGGCGAGGGAGGGCCAGGCGAACGCGGCCTGTGCGACGCCGACCGCCAGCAGGGCCAGGCGCAGCGCGGCGGCGGCCAGCCGGGCACGGGCGGCCGCGGCCGCGCCCGGCAGCTCGCGGGGCAGTGCGGCCAGCACCGTGGCCGTGAGGTCGGGTACGTCCGGGGCGGGAGCGAGCCGGGCGCGGCGGGTGACCAGCTCGGCCTGCCGGGCCCAGGCCGCACAGGTGGGACACGCGCCCAGGTGCGCGTCGAGCTCGCCGGCGGGCAGGCCGGGGGACTCGCCGTCGAGCCGGGCGGAGACCGCCTCGCGGTACGGGGTGCACTGCATGATGGGGTTGTCGTCTCCCGGGGCCGGTTGGTTCCCCCTCCTTTCGGGTGGAGTCCGGAGGACGGTTCACCGGGGAGGATGGGACGCGTGGACGACCTGGAGCGGCTGGCGGCTGCCGCCGTCGACGGCGACCCCCTCGCCGCCGCGGCCCTGGTGCGCGCCACCCAGTCCGACGTCTGGCGGCTGTGCGCGGCCCTCGGTGACCGGCAGTCCGCCGACGACCTGACCCAGGAGACCTACCTGCGCGCCTTCGGGTCCCTGCACCGGTTCGAGGGGCGCTCCTCGCTGCGGACCTGGTTGCTGTCGATCGCGCGGCGGGTGTGCGCCGACGCGATCCGCTCCCGCCGGCGGCGTCGGCTCACCCTGGTGCGGGAGGACGCCGAACTGGAGGCCCTGACCCCCGGGGACGGCGCCGACCGGGTGGGTGAGGGCGCCGCCGTCACCGACCTGCTGGGCCGCCTGGACCCCGACCGCCGCGAGGCCTTCGCGCTCACCCAGCTGCTGGGGCTGTCCTACGCCGAGGCCGCCGAGGTGGCCGGCTGCCC
>DATIMX010000494.1:0-2311 GCA_035474935.1 Geodermatophilus sp.
TGCGCAGGTCGCGGAAGGTCGTCTCGATGCGGTCCTGGAACAGCAGGCCCAGGATCCCGATGGGCAGCGTGCCCACGATGATCAGCCAGCCCATCCGGGCGTCGGGGTCGCTGCGCATGGCGCGGTCGCCCAGCGAGCGGCTCCAGGCGCTGATGATCCGGCCGATGTCGCGGCGGAAGTAGAGCAGCACCGCGGCCTCGGTGCCGATCTGGGTGATGGCGGTGAACGCCGCGCCCGGGTCACCCCAGCCGAAGGCCTCCCCCACCACCCGCAGGTGCGCGCTGGAGGAGATCGGCAGGAACTCCGTCAGGCCCTGCACCAGCCCCAGGACGACGGCCTCGATCCAGCTCATCGCCCGCAGTACCCCCGTCGGCCGGGAGCGGTCGGTGGGACGGGTGGAGCGGTCACGACGAGCACGGGAGGCCACCCTAGGCCGCGCCCGGCCCGCCCCCCGCGCGGCACGCAGGAACTGCCGCGGTCCCCGGAACCCGTCCGGACCCGCCGGTAGGTTGGCCTCCCGTGGAGCAACGCGCACTCGGGCGCAGCGGCCTGGTCGTCTCGCGCCTGGCCCTGGGCACGATGACCTGGGGCCGGGACACCGACGAGGACGAGGCCGCGATGCAGCTGACGGCCTTCGTCGACGCCGGCGGCACGCTGGTCGACACCGCTGACATCTACTGCGACGGGGACAGCGAGCGCCTCCTGGGCCGGCTGCTGGCCGACGTCGTCCCCCGCTCGGACGTGCTGGTGGCCACCAAGGCCGTCGGGCGCACCGCGCCGGGGCCGATGGGTCGCGGCGCGTCCCGCGGCCACCTGCTCGCCGCCCTCGACGCCTCGCTGGAGCGCCTGGGCACCGACCACGTCGACCTGTGGCAGCTGCACTCCTGGGACGACACCACCCCGCTGGAGGAGACCCTCGCCGCCTGCGACACCGCCGTCTCCTCGGGCCGGGTGCGCTACGTCGGCATCAGCAACTTCACCGGCTGGCAGACCGGGCAGGCGGTCACCTGGCAGCGCGCCTGGCCCGGCCGGGCGCCGCTGGTGAGCACCCAGGTGGAGTACTCGCTGCTGCAGCGCGGCGTCGAGCGCGAGGTGGTGCCCGCGGCCGAGGCGCTGGGCCTGGGCGTGCTGGCCTGGTCGCCGCTGGGCCGTGGACTGCTCACCGGCAAGTACCGGCAGGGCGCGCCGGACGGGTCGCGGGGCGCCTCGCCGCAGTGGCAGGGCTTCATCGACGGGCTGCGCTCGGCGACGGCCGACCGGATCGTGGAGGCCGTGGTCACCGCCGCCGACGGGCTGGGCACCACGCCGCTGGCGGTGGCGCTGGCCTGGGTGCGCGACCGGCCCGGGGTCACCGCGCCGGTGGTGGGTGCGCGCACCGCCGCGCAGCTGCAGTCCTCGCTGGACGCCGAGGCGGTGCGGCTGCCCGCGGCGATCCGCACCGCGCTCGAGGACGTCTCGGCGCCCTACTTCGGCTACCCCGAGCGGTGGCACGACCGATGACAGCAGCCGCGACCACGCCGGGCGCCGACCCGGTCTTCGCCGCCTTCTGCGCCGCGGGCCTGTGGCCGGGCCTGGGCAAGCGGGCGGCCGCCGAGCTGCCGGCCGCCGGGATCACCTCCCCGGACGACGTCACAGCCGACCGGCTGCTCACGCTCCCCCGCGTGGGCCGGCAGCGGGCCGAGCGCCTCTTCTCCGGCTTCCTGTCCGCGCAGCCGACCTACGAGGTCGTGGCGTTGCTGGTCGGCGCGGGTCTGGACGCCAAGCTCGCCTCGACGGCCGCCGACGCCCTGGGCAACGACGCCGCTCGCCGGCTGCGCGACGATCCGTGGGCGCTGCTCGGCCTGACCGGGGTCACCCTGGGCGACGCCGACCGGCTGGCCATCGCCGTCCTGCCCGGCGCCGACAAGCAGGATTCCCGGCGCGGCCGCGCGATCGTCGCCCAGACCCTGCGGACGGCGACCCGCGACGGGCACACCGTGCTCCCCGCCGACCTGGTGGTCGCCGCACTGCGCGCCGAGGACGTCGCCGACCCGGCCGCGGCGATCGTCGCCGCCGTCGAGTCCGGCGAGGTGCTCGAGCACGAGCCGCCGGAGCCGGAGTACGACGAGGACGCCGACATCGAGGAGCTGCCCGAGCCGGACCCGGCGCTGCGGACGCTGTCGCTGGCCCGCTACGGGATGGCCGAGGAGGCCGTCGCGGAGAACGTCGCCCGGCTGGCCGCCACCGCCGAGCGGATCGCCGACCCCGCCGCCGTCCGCTCGGTGGCCAAGGGCCTGGACGACGCGCAGAAGCAGGCCGTGGCACAGGTCCT
>DATIMX010000495.1:0-2195 GCA_035474935.1 Geodermatophilus sp.
CCCCAGTAGACGACTGCGGACTCATCGATGGCGAGGCCGCCGTCATCGGAGGGGGTCAGGCAGAGCGCGACACCGGGATCAGTGCCTCGACGAGCGCCCACATCTCGTCACTCATCAGCCGCGACGGCGGGAGAGACGCCCACGACGACATGCGCCGCACCCTGCGCCGGCGCGTCAGGACGGGACAGAGCCCGAGGACCTACTTCTGGAAGGTCTTCTCGGAGTCCGAGGTCTCGGCTCTGGACCGCACCGACCGCTGGGAGGCCCGGGCCGCGCTGCGGGACGACCTGCACGGCGTGCTCCTGCGGCTGAGGACGACGGTGCGGTCGAACCCGCCGGCTCGGCCGCGGGGGACCGCGCAGGCCTTGAGCAGCGCGGTGGTCTCGTCGTCGGTGACGATCGGCACCGGCTTCTCCGGTGGCGCGGGGATCTCGATGCCGTCGGTCGGGGCGACCTCCAGTTCCCCTTCAGTGACCGGCCATCGGCAGAACCGGCGCATCCCGCGCAGCCGCGTGCCGACGGTGGAGGGCTCGGCGGTCTCGGTCAGCCACGCGGCGACCGCGCGCCGGGTCAGCTCGTCGAGCACCGGCTGCCGGCCGCGGTCGGTCAGCCGGCGGGTAATTGTTTGACGCTCTGGCTGTAGCCCCCCGATCGTCCGCGGTCCTTCGGGAGCGGCCCCAGCCGCCCGGAAGGGCGACCGGAGGACTACGCCAGATCCCTGCAGGACGTGGGTGGTCCGTCGAGCGAGCGCTGTGCTTCCTGTCGACGGCGTCTGAAAACTGACCCCCTGGCGGCAACCGAAAACTGACCCCTTCCGAGACCCTGGCTCGAGCCGAGCCGGGGAGGGAGCGGGTGCTGGCAGTGGAGGACTGGGCCGAGATCCGGCGGCTGCACCGGGCCGAGGGGATGCCGATCAGGGTGATCGCGCGGGTCATGGGGATCTCGAAGAACACGGTGAAGGCCGCGCTGCGCAGCGACGGCCCGCCGAGATACGAACGGGCCCTGCGCGGGTCGGTGGTCGATGAGGTGGAGCCGCGGATCCGGGAGCTGCTGCAGGCGTTCCCGGCGATGCCGGCCACGGTGATCGCCGAGCGGATCGGCTGGGCTCGGTCGATCCGGGTGCTGCGGGACCGGGTGGCCGAGCTTCGCCCGATCTACCTGCCACCCGATCCCGCGTCGCGGACGGCTTACGTCCCGGGCGAGATCGCCCAGTTCGATCTGTGGTTTCCGCCGATCACGCTGCCGGTCGGCTTCGGCCAGACCCGCCCGGCCGTGCAGCTGCCGGTGCTCACGATGGTGTGCGGCTACTCCCGCTGGGCGGCCGCGGTGCTCATCCCCTCCCGCAGCGCCGAGGACCTGTTCGCGGGCTGGTGGCGGCTGCTCGCCGAGCTCGGCGCGGTGCCGCGGGTGCTGGTCTGGGACGGCGAGGGCGCGGTCGGCCGCTGGCGCGGCGGGCGCAGCGAGCTCACCGCGGCCTGCTCCGGCTTCCGCGGCACCCTGGCGGCGAAGGTGTTGATCTGCCGCCCGGCCGACCCGGAGGCCAAGGGCCTGGTCGAGCGGCTGCACGACTACCTGGAGCGCTCCTTCCTGCCCGGACGGACGGTCACCGGCCCGGTCGACTTCAACGCCCAGCTCAGCTCGTGGCTGAGCCTGG
Organism: Geodermatophilus sp.; assembly: GCA_035474935.1. Lineage (GTDB taxonomy): Bacteria > Actinomycetota > Actinomycetes > Mycobacteriales > Geodermatophilaceae > Geodermatophilus. Next base: position 1,655 of record DATIMX010000495.1, read on the forward strand.
TCAACACCCGCCCGCGGCGGGCGCTGGGCTGCGCGCCGACCGACCGGATCGCCGCCGACCTCGAGCGGATGCTGCCCCTGCCGCCGGTCGCCCCGGCCATCGGATGGCGGTCCTCCACGCGGCTGGCCCGAGACCACTACGTGCGCCTGGACGGCAACGACTACTCCGTCCACCCGGCGGTGATCGGCCGCCGGGTCGAGGTCGCCGCCGACCTGGCCCGGGTGCAGGTGCGCTGCGACGGCCGGCTGGTGGCCGACCACGAACGGATCTGGGCCCGCCACCAGACGATCTCGGTCGACGAGCACGTCGCCGCCGCTCGGGCGCTGCGCGCCGAGCGGATCGGGCTGTTGCGCCCTGCCCCGGCCGCCGGCGAAGTGGAGATCCGCCCGTTGAGCGACTACGACACCGCCCTCGGCCTCACCGACGGGGGTGTGGCATGAGCCGCGACCTCGGCGCGGAGGTGGCGTTCCTGACCCGGGCGCTGAAAGCGCCCACGCTGCGCGAAGCGGTGCCGCGGCTGGCCGAGCGGGCCCGCGAGCAG
>DATIMX010000496.1:0-1951 GCA_035474935.1 Geodermatophilus sp.
GTCGGTGACGCCGAGGACCCGGTCGAGGTCGCCGGCGCCGGCCAGCCAGGCGCTGTAGGCGGGGGCGTGCAGGTCGGCGCCGGCCGAGCCGCGGCTGGTGAGCAGCGTGGTCTCGACCAGCCGGATCAGCCCGAGGTCGACGAGGTTGACCAGCGGCGCGACGTCGGTGGTGGCGACGCTCTCAGCGCTGCGCTCCTCGCGCCAGTAGCCGAGGAACGCGTGTCCCTCCGCCACCCACAGCAGAGGGCGGATGCCGGCCTGCTCCAGCGCGGCGGCCAGCGTGACGACGGTGTCCAGGCAGGTGCCGACCCGCCCGTCGAGGACGTCGCCGGGGGTGCGCACCTTCTGCCCGACGTCGGCCCAGGAGGCCGGGGGCTCGGTGTAGCGGATGGCGCGGCGCTGCATCGCCTCGGTGAGCGCGGCGACGATCTCGTCGACCCGCTCCGGGCCGGACTGGTAACCCTGCACCGACCCGCTGCCGGTGCGCGCCTCGAGCAGGTCGGCGGCCTCGCCGATGAGCGTGGTCACCGACGGGTGGTTGGGCAGCACGTGCGCCGCGAGCATCTCCAGCGCCAGCGGCACGGGGGCGGCCAGCCACTGGTTGGCCGCCAGCACCTGCACCGGGACGGCGGTGCCGCCGACGTCCTCGCCGTCCACGAGCAGGTCGATCTCGATGGAGCCGGGCCGCTGCTCCTCGATCTGCAGCATCGCGGCGGGGTCCATGACCAGGCCGACGTCGCTGAGCACCGTGGTCTGGCCGGCGTCGAGGTCGACGAGCAGCTCGACGGGGCTGCCGATCGGGCCCTCGGCGTCGCGCACGCCCAGCCGCACGGTCGCGCCGTGCACCGCGCCGCCGTGGTTGGTGAACGCCAGGCGGGAGACGACCGGGACGCGGTTGTGGGCCAGCGCGTAGCTGAGCACCGGCGTCGAGGTCACCTGGATCGCGACGGCCGGCCGGGTGCCGGGGCCGGAGGGCCGGACGTGCGTGGTGCTCATGGCGTCCTGTCTACCGGTCCGGACGGAACGGTCCCTCAGGTCGCCGAGGCGTCTGGGACGGGTGTGACGGGTGTGCCGCGACTGAAGAAGGACCCTCCTGCCCCCCATCGCCCGCAAGCTCGCGGCGGGACCCTGCAGCAGGGCCGGTCGGGTGCCCCTGCGGAGGGTCACGACGCCGGGGTCGCGTGCCGAGGACGGCCGGCCGCGTGGCGCTCCCTCGCGGATTGTGCGGCGCCGCCGTCCGTGATCGGCTGCTGGGCGCCGGTGCGCGGGCCCGGCGACCGTCCCGGCGACACCCAGGAGCGAGGAAGGCATGAGCCTCACGGCCACCCCGGCGGGCAGCGACACCGGCAGCGACCGGGCCCTGCGCGTGATCGAGGACCGCGTCCTCTGGCTGGCGACCGCGATCGTCGACCACGCCAACCGGGTGCGCCCGAACCCGGGCGGGCTCAAGGTCGGCGGGCACCAGGCCTCCAGCGCCTCGATGGTCACGATCATGACCGCGCTGTGGCTGGAGCAGCTGCAGGCCGAGGACCGGGTCTCGGTCAAGCCGCACGCATCCCCGGTGCTGCACGCGCTGGAGTACCTGCTCGGCCAGCTCGACGCCTCGTACCTGACGACGCTGCGCGAGTTCGGCGGCCTGCAGAGCTACCCCAGCCGGCTCAAGGACCCGGTCCCGGCCGACTACTCGACCGGCAGCGTCGGCATCGGGGCGACCGCGCCGATCTGGGGAGCCATCGCCCGCCGCTACGTCAACACCCAGCTCGGCGCCGGCGGCACCGGCCGGCAGTGGTCGCTGGTCGGGGACGCCGAGCTCGACGAGGGCGCGGTGTGGGAGGCCGTGCTCGACCCGATGGTCGCCGAGCTCGGCGAGGTGGTGTGGGTCGTCGACCTCAACCGGCAGTCGCTGGACCGCGTCGTCCCGATGATGGGCGCGACCCGGCTGCAGGGCATG
>DATIMX010000497.1:0-2093 GCA_035474935.1 Geodermatophilus sp.
TCGACGCCGGCGGGCTGGTCGCGCTGCCGGGCCTGGTCGACCTGCACACCCACCTGCGCGAGCCCGGCCGGGAGGACGCCGAGACCGTCGAGACCGGCAGCCGCGCCGCCGCGCTCGGCGGCTACACCGCGGTGCACGCCATGGCCAACACCGACCCGGTCGCCGACACCGCCGGCGTCGTCGAGCAGGTGTGGCGCCTGGGCCAGCAGGCCGGCCTGGTGGACGTCGTCCCGGTCGGCGCGGTGACCGTGGGGCTGAGGGGCGAGCGGCTGGCCGAGCTCGGTGCGATGGCCGACTCCGCCGCCCGGGTGCGCGTCTTCTCCGACGACGGCCACTGCGTCGCCGACCCCGCCCTGATGCGCCGGGCGCTCGAGTACGTCAAGGCGCTGGACGGCGTGGTCGCCCAGCACGCCGAGGAGCCGCGGCTCACCGTGGGCGCGCAGATGCACGAGGGCGACCGCTCGGCCCGCCTCGGGCTGACCGGCTGGCCGGCCGCGGCCGAGGAGGCGATCATCGCCCGCGACGTGCTGCTCGCCGACCACGTCGGCGCCCGGCTGCACGTCTGCCACGTCTCGACCGCGGGCTCGGTGGAGATCATCCGCTGGGCGAAGTCGCGCGGGGTGCAGGTCACCGCCGAGGTCACCCCGCACCACCTGTTGCTGACGGACGAGTGCGCCGAGGGCTACGACCCGGTCTTCAAGGTCAACCCGCCGCTGCGCACCGACGCCGACGTGGAGGCGCTGCGCGCCGGGCTGGCCGAGGGCGTGATCGACGCGGTGGCCACCGACCACGCGCCGCACGCGGTGGAGGACAAGGAGACCGAGTGGGCGCACGCCCGGCCCGGGATGCTGGGCCTGGAGCAGGCGTTGTCGGTGGTCGTCGCGACGATGGTGGAGACCGGCCTGCTCGACTGGCGCGGCGTCGCCGACCGGATGTCGGCCCGGCCGGCCGCGATCGGCCGCCTCGACGGCCACGGCCGGGCGCTGGCCCCGGGCGAGCCGGCCAACCTGCTGCTGCTGGACCCGGGCACGCGCGCGGTCGTCGACCCCGCCGCGCTGGCCAGCCGCAGCCGCAACAGCCCCTATGCCGGCCGGGAGCTGCCCGGCCGGGTGGTCGCCACGTTCCTGCGCGGGACGGCGACCGTGCTCGACGGAAAGGCACAGCGTTGACGCGCCAGCTACCCGGCGGCGAGATCTGCACACTCGTCGTCTCCAGGACCCCGAAGGCGACGAGTGTGCAGATCTCGCACCCGAGGGGAGCGGTCCGGTGACCGACGCGATCCTCGTGCTCGAGGACGGGCGCGCGTTCCGGGGCGAGGCCTACGGCGCGGTCGGGACGACGCTGGGCGAGGCGGTGTTCGCCACCGGGATGACCGGCTACCAGGAGACGCTGACCGACCCCAGCTACGCCCGCCAGATCGTGGTGATGACCGCGCCGCACATCGGCAACACCGGCGTCAACCAGGAGGACGACGAGAGCCGCCGCATGTGGGTGGCCGGCTTCGTCGTGCGCGACCCCGCCCGCCGCCCGGCGAACTGGCGGGCCACCGGCAGCCTGGACGACGAGCTGGCCGCGCAGGGCGTCGTCGGCATCCGTGGCATCGACACCCGCGCGCTGACCCGCCATCTGCGCGAGCGCGGCGCGATGCGCGCCGGCATCAGCAGCGAGGGCCTCTCGGCCGAGGAGCTGCTGACCCGGGTGCGCGGCTCGGAGAGCATGAGCGGCGCCGACCTCGCGCCGTCGGTCACCGCGAACGACCCCTACGTCGTCCCGGCGGTGGGGGAGCGGCGGTTCACCATCGCCGCGCTCGACCTCGGCATCAAGACCGCCACCCCGCGGCACCTGGCCGAGCTCGGCGTGGAGACACACGTGCTGCCGGCCACCGCGACCGCCGAGGACCTCCTCGAAGCCGGCCCCGACGGCGTCTTCCTCTCCAACGGCCCGGGCGACCCGGCCGCCGCCGACTACGCGGTCGCCGCGGTGCGCGGCGTGCTCGACGCCCGCCGGCCGCTGTTCGGCATCTGCTTCGGCAACCAGATCCTCGGGCGGGCGCTGGGGCTGGGCACCTACAAGCTGCGCTTCGGCCACCGCGG
>DATIMX010000498.1:0-4430 GCA_035474935.1 Geodermatophilus sp.
CTGGACGACGACGGCCGCCCGCGCGCCTTCCAGGACACGATGAGCCGCTTCGGCAGCCAGGCACCGGACGACGGGGAGCCCGACCCCGCCGTCGTCCTCAGCCCGTTCTTCTTCGACCTGCTGCACCTCGACGGCCGGGACCTGCTCGACGAGCCGCTGTCGGTGCGGCTCGACGCGCTGGAGGCGCTGCTCGCCGCCGAGGAATACGCGCCGCTGCGGATGCCCGGCGTCCGCAGGCCCACGCCCGAGCAGGCCGCCGAGGTGCTCGACGGCGCGCTGAGTGCCGGGCACGAGGGCGTGGTGGTCAAGGCATTGGACGCGCCCTACGCCGCCGGCCGGCGCGGGCGGGCCTGGCAGAAGGTCAAGCCGGTGCACACCCTCGACCTGGTCGTGCTGGGCGCCGAGTGGGGGTACGGCCGGCGCTCCGGGAAGCTGTCGAACATCCACCTGGGCGCCCGCGACCCCGACGGCGGCGAGCCGGTCATGGTGGGCAAGACCTTCAAGGGGATGACCGACGAGCTGCTGGACTGGCAGACGCAGACCTTCCCCGGGATCGCCCGCGAGCAGCACGACTGGGGCGTGCTGCTGCAACCGGAGCTGGTCGTCGAGGTCGCCCTGGACGGCGCCCAGCGCAGCCCCCGCTACCCCGGCGGCGTCGCGCTGCGCTTCGCCCGGGTGGTCCGCTACCGGCCGGACAAGTCCCCGGCCGACGCCGATCCGCTCGACGCCGTCCGCGCGCTGCTCGCCGGCGGCTGAGCGCGGGGGTCCTCAGGCCGGGACCGCGGGGGCGTCCCAGTCGACGGAGTGGGCCCGCACCCAGGCCTGCGGGTCCCGGCGCCGCAGCACGAACGGCATGACCAGGTCGCGGACGACCCGGCCGATGGCGGGTGGCGACTTGGCGCTGCTGGTGCGGAAGCCCTGGGCGACGACCCGCTCCGCCCGCTCCCGGCGCAGCCCCTCGAACGCCGCCAGGGCCGCGGGGAGGGGCAGGTCGCGCAGGCAGCGGGCGAGCACGACGGCGTCCTCGACGGCGAGGGACGAGCCCTGACCGGCCGCCGGCGAGGTGGCGTGCGCGGCGTCCCCGATCAGCACCATCCGGCCGGCGGACCACCGGCGCACGGTCGGGATGTCGTACGTCGTCCACCCACGCAGCGGACCCGGCGTGGCCTCGACCAGGGCCAGGATCGGCGACCGGTCGCCGCGGTGCAGGTCGGACAGCCGGGCCCGCCACTCGGCGTCCGAGGTGCCCGCCACCTCGCCGGTGGGCGGCTCGCGGGTCAGCGGCGGGTTGGCGAACCACCAGGTCCCCCCGGACGGCGCCGCGAGGTACCCGGCGAACCCGCGCCGGCCGAACACCATCGTGAGCCGGCCGACCTCCGCACCCGGCGGGACGTGCTCGGAGTACCCCGCGGTGTTGAGCACGGGGACGAAGCGGGGCGCCGCACCCCCGGGGTCGACCAGGGCCCGGACGGTGGAGCGGACGCCGTCGGCCCCGATCAGGAGGTCCGCTTCCTCGGAGCTGCCGTCGGCGAAGGACGCCGTCACGGCGGAGTCGGTGCAGCGCGCGTCGACCAGCCGGGAGCCGTAGCGGACCCGCACACCGCGGCGCAGCGCCTCGGCGTGCAGCGCCCGGTAGAGGTCGGAACGCCGCATGGAGAGGCCGGCGCTCCCGTCGGGGCCCGACGTGGGGACGGCGCCCAGCACCTTGCCGGTCCAGCTGCGGAACTCGATGACCGGCGTCGGGAAGCCCACGCCGGCGACCGCCTGCTCCGCGTCGATCGCCCGCAGCGCGTCGAGCCCGTTCGTCTGCAGGCCCAGCCACGCGCCGACGTCGCCCGCGGGGCCCGCGTGCGCCTCGTGCACGGTGGCCTCGATGCCGACGCGCTGCAGGGCCATCGCCACGACGGGCCCGGCGACCCCACCGCCGACGACGATCGCTCGGGTCATGCCGCACCTCCGCGTCGTTCCGTCCCGCTCTGGCATCTCCGCACAGGCGGGCGCCGGACGCCACCCGTGCGCGCCCGGCGGAGCGCCGTACCCCCGCGCCCACCAGTCCTCTCCCTCAGCACGCTCAGGCGGTGAGTGCTCCTGCACTCACCGCCTGAGCCTCTCCGGGCCCACTCCCCGACCCCGCCTGGACGCGGCACGCCGGGCACGGTCGGGCGGAGCGGCACCGGCCCGCGCCGGCCAGCTCACCAGCGCCGCGACCGCACCGAGGACGGCGACCACGCTCAGCAGCCCCACGCACGCGGGCCACCCGGCCGACGAGAACAGCGGCGCCGGGACGACGGCGCCGATCCCGCCGCCGACGTAGTAGCAGGTCAGGTACAGCCCGACCGCGCTCGAGCGGGCCGCGCCCCCGCTGGCCGCGGCCTGCGCGGTGGCGCACGCCTGGGCGGCGAACACGCCGGTGCACGCGCCGGCCAGTCCGGCGACGACCGCCGCGGTCGCCGGCACGAGGGTCAGCGCCAGCCCGGCGAGCACGACGGCGGTGGCCGGCACGAGCACCCCACGACGGCCCACCCACGACACCAGCCGCCCGGTCAGCGGCGTGATGACGACGGCGACGAGGAACACCGCGAACACCGCCCCGACCTGCGCGGTGCCCAGCCCGAACGGCGGTCCGGACAGGTGCAGCCCGGCGTAGGTGAAGGCGCCGACCTGCACGAACAGCACGGCAGCCCCGAGGGCGCAGGTGCCCAGCAGCCGCCCGTTGCGCAGGTGGCCGCCGATGCCGCGCAGGCCGCCGAGCACACCGGTCGTCGGCGCGAACCGCCGCTCCCGCGGCAGCAGCGCCGCGACCCCGCCGAGCACGGCCAGCAGCACCAGCACCAGGGCCGCGAACGACGCCCGCCAGCCGATCGCGTCCGCGACCGCGCCGGAGAGGAACCGGCCGAGGAAGCCGCCGAACGCCGTCCCGGAGACGTAGAGGCCGTTGACGGCGGCCGACCGGGAGGCGGGCACCTCCTCGGCCACGTAGGCGACCGCGACCGCGAAGACGAACGGGACGGCCAGGCCCTGCGCCGCCCGCGCGGCCAGCAGCACCGCGAAGCCGGGAGCGACGGCGCAGGCCACCGTCGTCCCGGCCAGCACGGCGATCGCCGTCAGCATCACGCGCTTGCGGCCCAGCCGGTCCGACACCGCCCCGGCGAACGGCGCGGCGACCGCGACCCCGAGCGCCGTGGCGCTCACCGTCCAGGCGGCGGCGGTCGCGGAGACGCCGAGGTCGGCGGCGAGCGCCGGGAGCAGCGGCTGGGTCGCGTAGATGGTCAGCAGCGCCGACAGGCCCAGCAGGAAGACCGCCGTGTTCGTCCCTGCCGGTGTCCGCATCCCGCCCACCGCACCACACGGGGAGCGGGCCCGGACGCCGAGGTCGGTCCGCGTGCGGCCGGGCGGTCAGGACCCCGACGGGGACGCGGCCGGGATGCCGTCCGGGGAGGGCGCGGCCGTGGCCGAGGCCGGCGGCCGCCTCGCGAGTCCGAGCTGAGCCATCGCCTGCTCGTAGCACTCGTGCAGCAGGACCAGCCGGTCGACCAACCGGTCCACGTACGCGGCGGAGGTGCTGACCGGGGTGGGCTCCAGCATCAGGGCCCAGAAGAGCCGGTCGACGTCCCGGCCGCAGGCGTGCCCGCGCCACTCCGCCGGGGACGGGCGGTGGCCGAGCGCGGCCGTGAAGCGCCGCGAGACCGACTCCCGCAGCTCGCCGACGACCGCGTCGTGGACGGCGAGGGCGTGCGCGTCCTCCCCGTCGGCTCGGCGCGCGGAGCGGCGCCGGCGTCGTGGCACCGCCGGCCCCGGGACCACCAGGCCGATCGCGCGACCGAGCAGCGGCGTCAGCCGGAACCGGTCGCCGTTGGACAGCCGGTCGTTGGCGTGCCGCAGGACCGCGGCCAGTTCCCCGTCCACGCAGTCCGGGGCGTCGGTGGACGGCTCGCCGGCCAGGAGGGCGGTGTACTCCACGAAGCACGCCCCGCGGGCCGGGCTGCGGTGCCTGCCCCGGCTGAGCACCGGCATGGACGCCGGACCCTGCGCCATCGCCCCGCCTCCTCCACCGGCTGCCCCGACGTACGGGTTCCCGGTGCGCTCCGACCGGGTGGCACGAGCGGCGTTCGGCCACCCGCTCCCGGTCGTAGCAGCGTGCGGCGGACGGGCGATCCGCGGCAGCCACCGGCGACGACACCCGTCCGGGCAGCCCCGACGCCGGCCCGTACGGTCGCCCGCATGGCACTCATCCACCGGGCCACCCTGCAGCCGTCGAAGCTCGAGCTGGTGGCGGGGTGGGCGCCCGCCCGGCCGTGGGGTACTGCGGCCGCGGGCGCCGAGCTCGAGCAGGTCGCCGCCTACCGCTTCGACGACCCGGCCGGCGAGGTCGGCGCCGAGACGTTCGTGCTGCGCGCCGGCGACACCCTGCTGCACGTGCCCCTGACCTA
>DATIMX010000499.1:0-10679 GCA_035474935.1 Geodermatophilus sp.
TCACCGGCTTCGCCGCCGCCACGGCCGGCACCTGGTGCCGCTTCCGCGAGGCGTTCGACGCGGCCCTCGCCCAGGCCACCGACCTGGGGGACGCCGACCGGTCCCGGGTGGCCGACGCCTTCCTCGAGCTGGCCCCGCACCCCGAAGTCGAGCCCGCGCTGCGCCGGCTGGTCGAGGCCGGCGTCCGAGTGGTGACGCTGACCCACGGCTCCCCCGGTGTCGCCGAGGCGGGGCTGGAGCGCGGCGGGGTGAGCCCGCTGGTGGAGCGGTCGCTGTCCAGCGAGGTCATCCGGGCCTGGAAGCCGGCCCGCGAGGTCTACCTCTGGGCGGCCGGGGTCTGCGACGTCGAGCCGGCGCGGCTGGCGCTGGTCGCGTCGCACGGCTGGGACGTCCACGGCGCGCTGCGGGCGGGCCTGACCGCGGCCTGGTTCCCGCGCACCGAGCGCGTCTACCCGGCCGTGTACGACCCCGCCGCCCTGGTGGCCGGCGACCTCGCCGGCGCGGTCGACGCGCTGCTCGCGCTCCCTCCGGCGTGACCCGGGAGGTCGACACCCCGCTCGGCCCGGCGCGGGTCACCACCACCGAGCCCGCGGGCGCCGTCGTCGGCACCCTGGTGCTCGGTCACGGCGCGGGCGGGGGCATCGGGTCGGCCGACCTGACCGCGGTGACCGCCGGCGCCGCCGCGGCCGGCTGGCGGGTGCTGGGCGTCGAGCAGCCCTGGCGGGTGGCGGGCAAGCGCATCGCGCCCGCGCCGCCCCGGCTGGACGAGGGCTGGACGGCGGTCCTCGGCACGCTGCGGGACGACGACCGGCTGAGCGGACCGCTGGTGGTCGGCGGTCGCAGCGCCGGCGCCCGGGTGGCCTGCCGGACGGCGGCCGCGCTCGGAGCCGACGGCGTGCTCTGCCTGGCGTTCCCGCTGCACCCGCCGGGCCGGCCCGAGCGCAGCCGCGCAGGCGAACTGACCGCCGTGGGGGTGCCGCTGGGCGTCGTGCAGGGCGAGCGGGACGCGCTGGGCCGCCCGGAGGAGCTCGCCGCGGTGCTGACCGGACGACCCGGCGCCTCGCTCTACGCCGTCCCCGGCGACCACGCGCTGACCCGCAGCCCGGACGTGGTCGCCCTGGCCGCCGTCGACTGGCTGACCGGGGTCGCCGGGGCGGACCCCGGCGACCCCGCGGCCGTCAGCGGCGCCGGCGCCGCACGACCAGCGTGACGACCAGCAGCAGCACCGCGGCACCGGCCAGCGGCGCCGCGTAGCGGGTCAGCGCGGCCCCGCCGGCGACCTCGAGCAGGTCGATCGGCTCGGGCTCGGCGTGCTTGGGACCCGTGGTCCGCGCGGCCGGGGCCGCCGGGGTCGTCGTCCGGGCCGGCGGCGGGCCCGGGACGACGGCGGCCGGAGCGGTGTCGCCGGCGGCCGGTGCGGTGTCGCCGCCCGACGCCCGGTCCGCGGCCGCGGCCGCGGTCTCCCTCGCCGCCGCCGCGGTCGAGCGGGTCTGCTCCGCCACGGCGCCGTCCCCCGGCACCTGCGCCACGGAGGCGGCGACCTCCTCGGCGGCACCTGCCGCCGTGGTCGCGATCTTCTGCGTCGGCGTCTCCGTCGCGGGTGCGGCCGTCACCCCCGCGTCGCCGGCACCCAGCTGGGCGGCGAGCTTGTCGGCGAACTGGCCGAGCAGCTTGTTGCCGACGTCGGTCATGACGCCGCGGCCGAACTGGGCCGGCCGGCCGGTGATGTTCAGGTCGGTGAGGACGTCGACCCGCGTGGTGTCGCCCTCGGCCTTGAGCTGGGCGGTGATGAGCGCGGACGCGGTGCCGTTGCCGCGCTGGTCCTTGCCGCGGCCGTCGATGACCGCCTTGTGCGCCGCCTCGTCCTTCTCGACGAACGAGGCCTTGCCCTGGTAGGTCAGGTTGATCGGGCCGAGCTTGACCTTGACCCGGCCGGTGAAGTCGTCACCGGTGACGGAGTCCAGGGCGGCGCCCGGCATGCACGGTGCGATCCGCTCGATGTCCAGCAGCACCCGCCAGGCTTCGTCGATCGGCACGGGGACGGTGAACGAGTTCTCCAACTGCACGGTGCTACCTCCTGGGGTACGGACGTCGGCCGGTCCGCCCCCGGGTGAGGGCGGGCCGGCCGAGTCGGGTCGAGCGGGTTCCGAGGGGTGGATCGACGCTACAGCCCCGCCGCGGCGCTCACCGCGCGACGAGTGAGCACCTGCGCCAGGTGTTCCCGGTAGTCCGCCTGGGCGTTGAGGTCGCTGGTGGGAGAGGTCCCCTCGGCGGCCGACCGGGCCGCCGCGGCGATCGCCTCGGGCGTGGCCTGGGCACCGGCCAGCGCGGCCTCCACCGCGGTGGCACGCAGCGGCGTGGTGCCCATGTTGGTCAGCCCGATCCGGGCCTCGGCGATGTGCCCGTCCTCCCGCCGGACGACCGCGGCCACCGCCACGATCGACCACGCCTGCGCCACCCGGTTGAACTTCTCGTAGCGCATGCCCCACTCACCGGCCAGCTTGGGGACGCGGACCTCGACGAGCAGCTCCCCCTCCCCGACCGTGGTGGTCAGGTAGTCGACGAAGAACTCCGCCGCCGGCACGGTCCGCCGTCCCTCGAGGCCGGCGATGACGAACTCCGCGTCCAGGGCGAGGGCCACCGCCGGCAGGTCGCCCGCGGGGTCGGCGTGGACCAGGGCCCCGCCGAAGGTGCCGCGGGCGCGGACCTGCCGGTCGGCCACCGTCTCGGTCGCCTCGGCGATGAGCGGGGCGTGCTGCTGCACCAGCGGGTCGGTCATGACGTCGTGGTGCGTCGTCATGGCCCCGATGACGATGGCGTCGCCGTCGTCCCGGACGCCGCGCAGCTCGGCGACCCGGCCCAGGTCGACCACCGTCTCCGGCGCGGCCAGCCGCAGCCGCATGACCGGGATCAGCGACTGGCCGCCGGCGAGGATCTTCACGTCGTCCCCGCCCTCGGCGATGGCCTGCAGGGCCTCGTCGATGCTGGTGGGACGGGCGTACTCGAACGCAGCGGGGATCATGGCTCGACTCCTTCGTCGTCTCGGCAGATCACCGGTCACCTCCGAGGGCGGACTGCGGGGTGGAGACGCCGGCGGTGGTCTCGGTCTGCGCCCCGCCGTACGCGTTGGTGCCGGCCGTGGCGCGGTCGCCGCCGTCCCCACCGCCGTGGATGGCCCGCCAGACCCGTTCCGGGGTCAGGGGCATCCGGATGTCGCGCACCCCGAGGTGCCGGACGGCATCCAGCGCGGCGTTCACCACGGCCGGCGTGCTCGCGATGGTGCCGGCCTCGCCGACCCCCTTCGCGCCGATCGGGTTGCCCGGGGCCTCGTGCACCGTGTTGCCGGTGTCGAAGTGCGGCAGGTCCGCCGCCGAGGGCACCAGGTAGTCGACGAACGTGCCGGTGGTGAGGTTGCCGTCGGCGTCGTACACGGCCTCCTCGAACAGCGCCTGGGCGATGCCCTGCGCCAGCCCCCCGTGGATCTGCCCCTCGACGATGAGCGGGTTGACGATCGTGCCGACGTCGTCCACGCAGGCGTACTTGCGGATCTTCACCATGCCGGTCTCGGTGTCGACCTCCATGGCGCACAGGTGCGTGCCGTGCGGGAAGGAGAAGTTCTCCGGGTCGAAGGTCGCGTCCGCGTCGATCGAGGGCTCCATGCCCTCGGGGAAGTTGTGCGCCGCGAACGTGGCCAGCGCGATCTCCTGGATGGCCACCTCCGCGCCCGGGGTGCCGCGGACGGAGAACTTCCCGCCCGAGAAGTCGAGGTCGTCCTCGCTCGCCTCGAGCAGGTGCGCGGCGACCCTGCGGGCCTTCGCCACGACCTTCTCCGCCGCATTGACCACCGCGGCCCCGCCGACCACGAGCGACCGGGACCCGTAGGTGTCCAGCCCGCGCGGTGAGACCGAGGTGTCGCCGTGCAGCACCTCGATGTCCTCGAACGGCACGCCGAGCCGGTCGGCGACCAGCTGGCTCCACGCCGTCTCGTGACCCTGGCCGTGCGGGGTCGCCCCGCTGACCACCTCGACCTTGCCGGTCGGGAGCATCCGGATGGAGGCGTGCTCCCAGCCGCCGGCGCCGTAGGACAGCGAGCCGAGCACCCGGGAGGGCGCCAGGCCGCACATCTCGGTGAAGGTGGAGACGCCGATGCCGAGCTGCACCGGGTCGTTCGACTCCCGGCGGCGGCGCTGCTCCGCGCGCAGCTCGTCGTAGCCGAGCAGCTCCAGCGCCTTCTGGGTCGCGGTCTCGTAGTCGCCGCTGTCGTAGGTCATCCCGGCGACCGAGGTGAACGGGAACTCCTCGGCCCGGATCCAGTTCCTGCGGCGCAGCTCCAGCGGGTCCATGCCCAGCTCGACGGCGAGCTCGTCCATGATCCGCTCGATGGCGAAGGTCGCCTCCGGGCGCCCGGCGCCGCGGTAGGCGTCGGTGGGCGCCTTGTTGGTGAAGATGCCGTCGCACTCGAAGCGGTAGGCCGGGAACTTGTAGATGCCGTTGAACATGAAGGCACCCAGCACCGGGACGCCCGGGGTGACCAGGCGCAGGTAGGCGCCCATGTCGGCGAGGATCCGGCAGCGCAGACCCTTGACGTTGCCCTCGCGGTCGGCGGCGATGTCGATGTACTGGATCTGGTCCCGGCCGTGGTGGGCCGTCATCAGCGACTCGCTGCGGGTCTCGGTCCACTTGACCGGCTTCCCGAGCCGACGGGCCACGAGCAGGCTGATGACCTCCTCGGGGGTGACCTGCAGCTTGCCGCCGAAGCCGCCGCCGACGTCGGGGGCGACCACGCGCAGCTTGTGCTCGGGCACACCGGTGACCATCGCCAGCATGATCCGCAGGATGTGCGGCACCTGGGTCGAGGACCACATCGTGTAGTTGTCGCCCTGCGGCTGGACGACGACCGAGCGGGGCTCCATGAACGCCGGGATCAGCCGCTGCTGCACGAACCGGCGGCTGACCACGACCTCGGCGTCGCGGAACGCCTCGTCGCTGTGCTGGCCGGTGCCGGCGTCCCCGGACTCGAAGACGAAGTGGAAGCTGCGGTTGGACTCGAGGTGGTCGTGGGTCAGCTGGGCGCCCTCGGCGACCGCGTCCTCCATGTCCAGCACCGCGGGCAGCAGGTCGTAGTCGGCGTCCACCAGCTCGACGGCGTCCTGCGCGGCGGCCTTGCTGCGCGCCACGATGACCGCGACGGCCTCGCCGACGTGGTTGACCTCGTCCACGGCGATCGACGGGTGGCCGGGGTTGACCATGTCGGGGGTGACCGGCCAGGCGCACGGGATCGAGCCCTGCTCGTCGGCCACGTCCCGCCCGGTGAGGACGGCGATGACGCCCGGTGCCTCCTGGGCGGCGCTCACGTCGATCGAGCTGATCTTCGCGTGCGCCACGGGGCTGCGGACGACGGCCAGGTGCAGCATGCCGGGCAGCACCATGTTGTCGGTCCAGGTGGTCCGGCCGGTGATCAGCCGGGCGTCCTCCTTGCGGCGGCGGGCCTTGCCGACCTCGCGCTCCGGCGCCTCGGTGGTGGCCCGGTCCTCGACCGCGGTCATCGTGCCTCCTCGCTGGCTCTCGTCGGCGCGCTGCCCGACGGTGCTGGGTGGACTGCTGAGCTCGCGAGCTCGCTCACGACTGGGCCGCCACGTGCGGAGCGGCCGCGGTGTCGACCTCGGCCGGGGAGGCGGAACCGTCGGTGGCGCCGCGCATCTCGCCGGCGGCCGCCTGAACCGCGCGGACGATGTTCTGGTAGCCGGTGCAGCGACAGAGGTTGCCCTCGATGCCCTCGCGGACCTCGGTGTCGCTCGGGTCCGGGTTCTCCTTGAGCAGGTCGACCGAAGCCATGATCATCCCCGGCGTGCAGTACCCGCACTGCAGGCCGTGCATCTCGTGGAACGCCTTCTGCACCGGGTGCAGGCCGCCGTTCGGCGCGAGCCCCTCGATGGTCGTCACCTCGCCGCCGTCGGCCTGGACGGCCAGCACGGTGCAGGACTTCACGGCCGCGCCGTCCAGGTGGACGGTGCACGCGCCGCAGTTGCTGGTGTCGCACCCGATGACGGTGCCGACCTTCCCCAGCTGCTCCCTCAGGTAGTGCACCAGCAGCGTCCGGGGTTCGACGTCGTCGGTGTACGTCACCCCGTCCACCCGCACGTTGATCTGGGTCACCGTTCCTCCGCTCCTCTGCAGGGGTCACGCGTGGTGCCGGGCACAGCCCCACCTGCGGCGAGTGTGTCGAGGAGCACATGACTTAGGCCACGCTTACCTGAGGCCGTCGCATGCGGGTTGCGCCGCACCAGCGGGTGATCTGCCCGATGATCCTCCGCTCGTGCAGCGCTTTCAACGCCAGGGAGTCCGCCTCTGCGGGAGCCGGGCAACGTTGCAGCGGCGTTGCAGCGGCTCTGTCCGGCGCCGGTGCGCGGACCCGGGTGGAGCGGCTCCAGGACGGCGTAGTTAGGTGAGCCTCACCTACTCGAAGGGAAGCCCATGCCCGTTCGCCCGTCCCTGCGCGGCGCCGCCCTGCTCGCCGCCACCGTCCTCGTCGCCGGCTGCGGCTCCGGCGACGCGGGGTCCTCCGGGGATGCTGCCGCGTCCAGCAGCCCCGCGGGCTCCGGCGGCGCCTTCCCCGTCACCGTCGAGACGGCCTTCGGGGACGTCGAGATCCCGGAGGAGCCCCAGCGGGTCGTGGCCCTCGGCTGGTCGGACGCCGAGACCGCGCTGGCGCTGGGCGTCCAGCCGGTGGGCGCGAGCGACTGGCTGGCCTTCGGCGGAGAGGGCGTCGGCCCGTGGGCCGAGGGGCGCTACGACGAGGCCCCGGAGATCATCGAGACGCTCGAGCCGAGCCTCGAGGCGGTCGCCGCGCTGCAGCCCGACCTCATCCTGGACACCCGCTCCCCCGCCACGCAGGAGCGCTACGACGCGCTCAGCTCCATCGCGCCGACCGTCGGCCAGCCCGCGGGCGTGGGCCCGTACCTGACCACCTGGCAGCAGCAGCTGGACCTGGTCGGCCGGGCGCTGGGCCGCGAGGAGCAGGCCGACGAGCTGCAGGCCGAGGTCGAGCAGCAGTTCACCGCAGCCGCGGAGGCCCACCCGGAGTTCGACGGCACCGAGGTCGCCGTCGGCGCCTACACCTCCGAGGGCTTCGGCGCCTACGTCCGCGGGGACACCCGCGTCGACTTCATGGAGGCGCTGGGCTTCACCAACGAGCCGGCCATCCAGGACCTGGCCGGGGAGAGCTTCTTCGTGTCGATCAGCGAGGAGCAGGTGCCGCTGCTCGACGCGCCCCTGACCGTGGTGTTCCCGATCTTCGTCGAGGCCTCCCAGATCACCGACAACCCGCTGTGGCAGTCGCTGCCCTCGGTGCAGCAGGGCAACGCCCTGGTGCTCGAGGACCAGACCCTGTCCAACGCCTTCTCCAGCGGCTCGGCGCTGGGGACCCAGTACGCGCTGGCGAACGCCGTCCCGCTGTTCGCCGAGACGCTGCAGTAGAAGGACCCCCTGCCCCCCTGCTCGCAGGCTCGCAGCGGGACCCTGCAGGGGGCCCTTCCTACCCCCTCACCCCACCGGTGCGGGCGCCGTCCGCACCGGCCCGATCCGCTGCTCGCGACGGCGCAGCACCGCCGAGGCGGTGAGCACGGCGAGCCCGACCGCGGCCAGCGCCGCGCCGACGGCGGCCGGGGCGGTCCAGCCCAGGCCGGCTGCGATGACCACGCCGCCCAGCCAGGCGCCGAGCGCGTTTGCCGCGTTCAGCGCCGAGTGGTTGAGCGCCGCGCCCAGCATCTGCGCCTCGCCGGCGACCTCCATGAGCCGCAGCTGCAGGGTCACCACCAGCACCGAGGCGGTCGCCGAGAGCAGGAAGAGGGTGGCCAGCAGCCCCGGCGCCCAGCCGGCGAGCAGCGCCACCAGGGCCAGCAGCACCCCCATCGTCACCATGGCCCCGACCAGCGAGCGGAACAGCGCGAGGTCGGCGAGCCGGCCGCCGAGCGCCGTCCCGAGGACGCCGCCGACGCCGAAGACCAGCAGCACCCACGGCACCGCACTGCGCGGCAGCCCGGCCTCCTCCGTGCTGAGCGGCGAGACGTAGCTGTAGACGGCGAACATGCCGCCGAAGCCGACCGTGCCGACCAGCAGGGTCAGCAGCACCTGCGGACGCCGCAGCGCGGTGAGCTCGGTGGCGATCGTGACCTCGCTCCGACCGGGCGTGGACGGCACGAACGCCAGCACCGCCAGCACGGTGGCCACGGCGAGGACGACGACCGCCCAGTAGGCCGCGCGCCAGCCCAGCGTCTGCCCGAGCCAGGTCGCCGCCGGGACCCCGGCCAGGTTGGCCACCGCCAGGCCGAGCATGACCGAGCTCACCGCGCGGCCACGCAGCTCGTCCCGCACCAGCGAGGCGGCCACGAGCGAGGCCACCCCGAAGTAGGCGCCGTGCGGCAGCCCGCTGACGAAGCGGGCGACCAGCAGCGAGGAGGGCCCGGCGGCCAGCGCGCTGCCGAGGTTGCCGAACAGGAACGCGACCACGAGGCCGACGAGCAGTCCCCGCCGTGGCAGCCGGGCGCCGAGCGCGGCGATGACCGGGGCGCCCACGACCACGCCGAGCGCGTAGGCGGAGATGACGTGGCCTGCGGTGGGGATGTCGACGCCGACGCCCTCGGCGATCTCCGGCAGCACGCCCATCGTCACGAACTCGGTCGTGCCGATGGCGAAGCCGCCCAGCGCGAGGGCGACGACCGCGGCGACGACCCGCCGGGAGCTGAGCTGGGGGACGTCGGGCGGTGCACTCACGTGAGAGGGGCAAGGCGGCCCACGCCAACTGCCTTCCCCGCGTCAGCGACGTGCTGGAACGGCCCCGTCCAGAGGCTCGCCGCGAGCCCCTGACGGCCCCCGTGCAGGGGCCCGCCGCGAGCCTGCGAGCGGCGGGGGGCGAGGGGGTCCTTGCTGCAGCGGGCCGCGCGGGATCCGGCGCAGCCGGTGCAGGTGCGCGGCGACGGCCGGCCGGCTCGGGGCGCCGGGCGGCAGGGTCTCCAGGCAGGCCTGCCACACCGCGGCGTCGTGCTGGGCCTCGGGCAGCCGCGTGTAGCGCAGCAGCAGCTCGGGGCGGCGGGCGGCGAGCACGGCCTTCCGCAGCGCCGCGGACAGCCGGTCGCGGGCGGCGACCACACCGGGCGCCGACGAGCGGGGCAGCACGGCGCCCGGGTACCGCTCGAGCGCCGGGCCGATGGTGCCGCGCGCGAGCAGCCGGCGCACCTGGTCCAGGTCGGTCTCCAGCGGGCCGGTCAGCCGGTAGGGGCGGGAGCCGAGCAGGTGGGCACCGACCAGCCGGCGCAGGCGGGAGAGCTCGGCCCGGACGGTCACCGCTGCCGCGTCGCCGGCGTGGCACTCGGCGGCCAGCTGCTCGGCCGTGCGCCCACCGCCCCCGGCCGCCGCCTCGGCGAGCAGGAGCAGCAGCTCGGAGTGGCGCAGCGAGAGCTCCGCGGGGCCGGACGGCAGCTGCAGCCGGGCGCGCTCGCGGCCGAGCACCTCCAGCCGCGGGACGGGGCGGACGGCCGGGCGGGGCGCCGGGGCCGCCGGCCGGGCGGCGTCCTCGCGGTGCAGCCAGCGCAGCTCGGCCTCGACGGCGGCGACCGTGGCGCGGACGAGGGTGAGCACCTGCGGGCTGGCCACGTGGTCGCCGCCGGTGACGTCGATGGCGCCCAGCAGCACGCCGGTGACCGGGTGGTGCACCGGCGCGGCCGAGCAGCTCCACGGCTGCACCGGGCGGCGGTAGTGCTCGCTGCCGTAGATCTGGACGGCATGGTCGAGGGCGAGGGCCGTGCCCGGGGCGTTGGTGCCGGCGACCTCCTCCGCCCACCGCGAGCCCTCGACGAAGTGCATACCGGCCGCCCGGGAGCGCAACGCCGAGTCGCCCTCCACCCAGAGCATCCGGCCACCGGCATCGGTGACCGCCACGATCATCCGGTCGTCCTCGGCGTCCTCGACCAGCAACCGGCGGATGACCGGCATCACCGGGGCGAGCGGATGGGCCGCCCGGTAGGCCAGCAGGTCGTCGTCGAGCAGGTCGACCGGCGGCGCGCCGCCGTCCGGGTCGACGCCGTTGCCCAGCGAACGCCGCCAGGACTCCCGGACCACCGACCGGACGACGTCGTCGGCCGGCTCGTCGGCGGTGACGGAACCGGTCACGAGCCGCTCGTGGGCAGCACGCAACCGCCGGGTGAGAGCCGGGCTGGGCCGTCCCGAGGGGAGCGCCAGCCATGGGTTCACAGCCGGGGGCACGGGACGCTCCGCCAACGGTGGCTCATGTCCCGCCCATCGTGGCTGCTGACGGGCCTTTCCACCAGAGATCCGATTGCAGGCAACCGGACCGGGACGCTCAGTGGGCGGCGGCCGGGGCGACCGCGTCGTCGGGTACCGGCAGCCGCCACGGCCGGACGACGGCGAGGACGCCCAGTGCGAGCACCAGCGCGGTCACGATGACCGAGCCGATGGCGAGGGCGTCGTTGCCGAGCAGGCCGACCACCGGGGAGACGAGCGCGCCCACGCCGAACTGGATCGCGCCGAGCAGCGCCGCCGCGGTCCCGGCGCTGTCGCCGTGCCGGGACAGGGCCAGCGCCGGCGCGTTCGGCAGGGCGAGCCCGCACGCGAAGAGCACCGCCCAGAGCGTGCCGGCCACGGCCCAGAGGCCGCCGGTTCCG
>DATIMX010000500.1:0-5485 GCA_035474935.1 Geodermatophilus sp.
CGCAGCGGTAGATTGACCGGGCGGTCGTGCCGCCGGTACAGCCGTTGAGAGGAGCTCAGCCCGTGACCACATCCGACCTGCCTGCCGAGGGGCAGCCCGACGTGTCGACCGAGGGCACGGAGGCACCCTTCGACGACGTGATCACGCTCTCGACCTCCACCGGCGAGGACGGCGTGGTCACGGTGACGGTCGTCGGCGAAGTGGACACGTTCACCGCCCCGGTGCTCCGGTCGTCGCTCGACACCCAGCTCGAGCAGCAGCCGAAGGCCCTGGTCATCGACCTGTCGGGCGTGCAGTTCCTGGGCTCCGCCGGCCTGGCCGTCCTCGTCGAGACGCAGAAGTCGGCCCGCTCCCGCGACGTCGACCTCCGCCTGATCGCCACCACCCGCGCGGTCACCCGCCCGCTCGAGGTCACCGGCCTGATCGACCTGTTCACGATCGTCGACGGCAGCGCCCGCTGACGAAGGATCCCCTGCCCCACCGTGTGAGGACCCTGCAGGGGGCCACACCCGCACGACCTGACGAGAGGCCCCGCTCCGGCGGGGCCTCTCGTCGTCTGCGGCGGCCCCCTCCAGGGCACCGCCGGCCCCGTCCCGGGTCCCACCCTGAGCCTGCGAAGGGTGGGGAGGACGGGGTCCTCTTACGAGGGGTGGGTAGGAGGGGGTCCTCTTTCAGGCACTGAGCAGTCGGCAGACCGCCTGCTCCAGAGTGCGCTGCGCCTCGCGGTCGCCCTCGGCCTCCGCCGCCTCCGTCAGCGCGTCGGCGATGGTCTCCCCGTTCTCGTAGCGGTCCACCACCCGCGGGTCGACGTAGCTGGCCTTGCAGACCGCCGGGGTGTTGCCGAGCTGCTCGGAGACCTCCTTGTAGGCGGCGTTGACCGTCCGCTTGCGCGCCGTCCTGCTGGTCGGCGGCGGAGCCGCAGCCAGCGCGGCGGCCATCTGCACCGTGGCGTTCCAGGTGCGGAAGTCCTTGGCCGTGATCTCCGCGTCGCTGATCTCCTTGAGGTAGGCGTTCACCTCGGTGCTGGTCACGTCGTGCCAGGTGCGGCCGCCGTCGGTCGGGTCGTCCACCCAGTAGCCGAGCAGCTCCTCCCCCTGGTCCGCCGAGCGCCTGAGCAGCTCGCGGACGACGTCGGCGGTCGGCTTGTCGGTGAGCTCCAGCTCCCGCTCGATGCCGCCCTTGGCGGTGTAGGAGAAGAAGACCCGCTCGCCGCGGACCCGCACGTGCTCCCTGCGCAGCGTGGCCAGCCCGTAGGTGCCGTTGTCCTCGGCGTACTGCTCGCTGCCCACGCGGAAGGCGCCGAGGTCCAGCAGCCGGACGGCGGTGGCGAGCACGCGTTCCCGCGTCAGCCCGCTGCCGTGGATGGCGTCGACGACGGCGTCGCGCACGTCGGGCAGCTGGTGGGCGATCTCCAGCACCCGCTCGTGCTTCTCGGCGTCCCGCCGCGCCCGCCACTGGTCGTGGTAGCGGTACTGCCGTCGGCCGGCGACGTCCACCCCGGTGGCCTGGATGTGCCCGTTGGGCCAGGGGCAGATCCAGACGTCCTTCCAGGCCGGCGGGATGGCCAGCGACCGCAGCCGCTCCAGGCGCTCGCCCTTGATGAGCGCTCCGTCCTCGTCGTAGTAGGCGAAGCCGCGGCCGGCCCGCCGGCGCCGCCATCCCGGGCCGTGCACGTCGCTGCGGCGGAGTCTCACGCCCAGAGGATGGGCACCGCCGGCGTTCCGCAAACGCGGGGGGACGGCGGTTCCCCCCTCAGCGCAGCTCGACCAGCCCGCCGAGCCCGCTGATCTCGAGGACGTGCCGGGTGACCCCGCCCGCGGGTGCGTGCACGACCAGCCGCCAGCCCTCCTCGCCCGCGATCCGGGCCATCGCGAGGACGACGCGCACCGCCGCGCTGCTGAACAGGGTGACCGCCGTGAGGTCCAGCTCCACCCGGCCGGTGCCGCCGTGGCTGGCCTCCAGCAGCCGGATCCGCATCTGCTCGGCGCCGACCGTGTCGACCGCCCCGGCGGCCCGCACCACCGGCCGCTCCCCGCTCCGGTCGACGACGACGTCCGCCGCGCTCGTGCCGCCGGGACGGTCCTCGCCGTCCTCCGGACGGCGGCGCAGCCGCATGCTCAGCGTCACCGTCGTGCCGTGCTCGCCCTGCAGCACCACCCCGTCGACGAGCTGCCGCATGATCAGCAGCCCGCGGCCGCGGTCACCGGGGTCCCGGTCCGGTGGGCGCCACCGGCCCTGGTCGCGCACGGTCACGGTCAGCTGCCCGTCGACGTCGACCGCCGCGGTCACCTGCATCCGCCCCGGCTCCACCCCGCGGTACGCGTGCTCCGCGGCGTTGGCGGTGGCCTCCCCCACCGCGACCATCACGCCGACCCGGTCCTGCTCCCCCATGCCCAGCCCGGCCAGCCAGCCGCCCAGGTGCCGGCGGACCGTCGGCAGCGCGGCCGGGACGGCGGGCAGGTCCAGCTCCAGCGGCTGGGTCGTCTCCGCCCGGCGGTGCGCGACCAGGACGGCGATGTCGTCGGGGCGCTCCTCGGAGTCCAGGAGCCCCTCGACGATCGCCGCGGCGAGCTCACCCGGCGCGTCGCCCGCCAGGGCGCCCGGCGCGGCGAGCGCGGCCCGCGAGACCTCGGCCAGCCGGTCCAGGCCCGCGGCCGACAGCGGGCCGGAGGCAGCCACCGCGCCGTCGGAGAACAGCACGAGGGTGGAGCCCTGCGGCAGCTGTGCGGTGGCCGCGACGCTGGGCGCGCCCGGCAGGGTGCCCAACGGCGGCCGGGGGGCCAGCGGGAGGAACTCCGCGCTGCCGTCGGCCCGGACCAGCACCGGAGCCGGGTGCCCGGCCGCGGCGTAGACCAGCCGCCCGGTGGCCGCCTCCAGCACCCCGTAGAAGACCGAGGCGCCCTCGACGTCGTCCATCTGCCCGGCGAAGGCGTCGAGTGCGGCCATGACCGCTGCGGGCGAGGGATCGCGCAGCGCCACCGAGCGCATGGCCCCGCGCAGCCGGCTCATCGCCCCGGCCGCGGGCACCCCGTGGCCGACGGCGTCGCCGACGACCAGCGCCAGCCGACCGCGGCCGAGCGGCACGGCGTCGTACCAGTCGCCGCCGGCGGCGTGCACCGAGCTGGCCCGGTGGTAGCTGCCCGACAGGCGCACGTCCGGGAGCAGCGGGAGCGCGGGGGGCAGCAGCGAGTGCTGCACCTGGTCGACGACGTCCCCCTCGGCGCCCACGGTGGCGACGTGCTCGCAGCCGGTGTGGTCGGCCTCCACCAGCACGAGGACGCCGGGCTGCCCGTGCACCTGCAGCGGCTGCAGGACGACGGTGGCGGCCCGGCCGGCGGGGTGGAGGGCGCCGGTGACCGTCTCGGCGTGCCCGCTGCGGGCGACCTCACCGGCCAGCTCGGCGACGCGGTGGCTGGTGACCGCGGCGATGTCGCCGGTGGCCGTCCCCAGGTCACGGGCGCGGGCGTTGGCCCAGACCGGCTCCAGCCCCGGTCCGGCGAGGCACCAGATGGCGGTGGAGGCGGTCTCCAACGCCGCGACGAGCGCGGCACCGCCGGCGTCGTCGGCGGGGGCGGGCCCGGACGGCGGGCTCTCCTGACTGGTGTTCATCTCCGGCCAGCGAACCGCAGCCCACAGGGGCCTGCAACCGCGCTCACGGGCCGTGTGACCTGGGGTTTGGCGGCTGCCCGCACCGGGGTAGCCCTCTTCGTCAGGCGCACCGCCCGACAGGCGCCGGGCAGGCCGCCGCGGCCGGTCGGGCAGGATGGGTGCGAACCGCGCGGACCGGGGTCTCCAGGACCCGCGGTGCGCGGTGGCGATGCGAGGATGAGGAGCGTACGACGGATGGTGGACTCGAGGGGTGCCCTCACGCAGGACGGGCGGCGCGCCGAGCGACTGGAACTGCGGGTGCCCACCACCCCGACCCAGCTGCCCGCCGTGCGGGCCATGGCCGGTGACCTGGCGATGCGGATGGACTACGACCTCGACGCGGTGGAGGACCTCCGACTGGCCGTCGACGAGGCCTGCGCGACGCTCTCGGCGATCGTCTCCGACGACCGCCGGCTGACCGTGGTCTTCGAGACCACCCGCCGGGGCCTGCACATCGACGCCTGGGTGCCGACGGCCGAGGGCACCGACGTCCCGCGTGACGGCTTCGGCTGGGCGGTGCTGCACACCCTGGTCGACGAGGTCCAGGCCGGTCCCGCCACCCAGGCCACCGTGCCGGCCGGCGACGGCACCGCCTCGCCGGTCGCCGTCATCTCCATGGACAAGTACCTGCCGGGACAGCACCCGGACCAGCGGCTCGGGGACGCGGGCCAGAACGTCTCGGTCGCGCGGTGACCGGGGCGCCAGCCTCGGAACCCCAGACCGTCGAGGAGGACACCCTGCGCGACGACGAGTTCCCGACCGGCCGCCGCGGCACGGAGGGAGAGGTCGCGTCCGAGGAACCGCCCGTCGTGGTGCCCGACCCGCGCAGCGAGGTCGTGCCCGGCCCGGACGCCGGCACCCCGGTCGGTGGCGACGTGGCGGACGAGGACGCGACGGACGCCGACGCGGAGCTCGAGGACGACGGCGTCACCGAGGACGAGGCCGAGGACGCCGCCTCCGACGACGAGGACGACGAGACCGCGACGGGTGACACCGGCTCCACCGGCGCCGCGCCCGTCTCGGAGAACCGGCGGCGGGCGGAGCGCACCGCGCCGCTGTTCGCCGAGCTGGCCACCCTGGAGAAGGACGACCCGCGGCGTGAGCGGCTGCGCGAGATCCTCGTCGAGGAGCACCTGCCGCTGGTGCGGCACTTCGCGCGCCGGTTCAGCAACCGTGGCGAGCCCTTCGACGACCTGCTGCAGGTCGGCACCCTCGGCCTGATCGCGGCGATCGACCGGTTCGACCCGAGCCGTGGGGTGGAGTTCCTCTCCTTCGCCGTCCCGACCATCACCGGCGAGATCAAGCGGCACTTCCGCGACCAGGGCTGGTCGGTGCGCGTCCCGCGGCGGCTGCAGGAGCTGCACCTGTCGCTGAACGCGGCGGTCGGCGAGCTGGCGCAGAAGAACGGCCGCGCGCCGACGCCGTCGGAGCTGGCCGAGCACCTGGGCATCCCGCGGGCGGAGGTGCTCGAGGGCCTCGCCGTCGCGAACGCCTACCGCAGCAGCTCCCTCGACGAGCGGCTCTCCGGTGAGGACGACTCGCCCACCCTGGCCGCCACGCTCGGCGAGGAGGACGCCGCGCTCGAGGGCGTGGAGTACCGCGAGTCGCTGCAGCCGCTGCTGGCCACCATCCCGGCGCGGGAGCGGCGGATCCTGATCCTGCGCTTCTTCGGCAACATGACCCAGTCGCAGATCGCCGCCGACATCGGCATCTCGCAGATGCACGTGTCCCGGCTGCTCAGCCAGACCCTGGCCAAGCTCCGCGAGGGCCTGCTCAAGGACTGAAAGAGGACCACCCTTCCCCCACGCCTTCGGAGAAGGACCCCGTCCTCCTCACC
>DATIMX010000501.1:0-3874 GCA_035474935.1 Geodermatophilus sp.
GACCAGGCGCCCGTCGCCGGCGACCGCGCGGGCGGCGCGCAGCTGGGCGCGGACTTCGGTGGGGTGGTGGGCGTAGTCGTCGTAGACGCGGACGCCGTCGACGACGCCCTTGAGCTCGAAGCGCCGGCCCACTCCGCCGAAGCGGCCCAGCCCGTCGATCAGCCCGTCCGCCGGCAGCCCGAGCTCCAGCCCCGCGAGCAGGGCGGCGGCGCTGTTGAGCGCCATGTGCTCGCCGGGCACGAGGATGCGCACCCGGCCGAGCTCCCGGCCGTCGAGCACGGCCGTGTAGCTGGTGGCGTCGCCGTCGACCCGCAGGTCGTCCAGGCGCAGGTCGGCGTCGGCGGCCCGGCCGTAGGTCCGCATGCGGGCCGGGGACGGCACGGACCGCAGGCGGGCCGAGCCGGGGTCGTCGGCGCACACGACGACGAAGCCCTCCGGGTCGATCGTCTGCAGGAAACGGTCGAACGCGGCCTCGACCGCGGCGAGGTCGCCGTAGTTGTCCAGGTGGTCGGCCTCGACGTTGGTGACGATGGCACCGTGCGGGGCCAGCAACAGGAACGAGCGGTCACTCTCGTCGGCCTCGGCGACGAAGACGTCCCCCTTGCCGGCGTGCGCGTTGCTGCCCGACTCGTTGAGGTCCCCGCCGATGGCGAAGGAGGGGTCCACGCCGCAGGCCTGCACCGCGACGGTGAGCATCGAGGTCGTCGAGGTCTTCCCGTGCGTGCCGGCCACCGCGACGCTGCGCTTGCCGGCCATCACCGCGGCCAGCGCCACCGCGCGGGGCAGCACCCGCAGGCCCCGCTCGCGGGCCGCGGCCAGCTCGGGGTTGTCGTCGCGGATGGCGGTGGAGACGACGACGGTGTCGGCGCCCCCGAGGTTGGCCGGGTCGTGGCCGAGCTCCACCCGGGCGCCCAGGGCCCGCAGCGCGAGCAGCGTCGGGGTGTCGCGGCGGTCGCTGCCGGAGACCGGGACGCCGCGGGCCAGCAGGATGCGGGCGATGCCGCTCATCCCGGCCCCGCCGATGCCGATGAAGTGCACCGCGCCGAGTTCCTCGAGGCTCGGCACCGGGTCCACCCAGGCCGCGACGGCTGCCGCGCTCATCGGTTCGCCACCTCCAGCACGATGTCGGCCAGCCGCTCGTCGGCGTCCCGGGCACCGGCGGCCGCGGCGTGCTCGGCGTACCGGGCCAGCGTGGCCGGGTCGGTGACCATCGGGATGACGTGCTCCTCGATCCAGGACGGTGACAGGTCGGCGTCGTCCACCAGCAGTCCTCCCCCCGCCTCGACGACGGGCAGCGCGTTGAGCCGCTGCTCCCCGTTGCCGATCGGCAGCGGCACGAACACGGCCGGGAGCCCGACCGCGGACAGCTCGGCCACGGTGACCGCGCCGGACCGGCACAGGGCCAGGTCGGCGGCGGCGTAGGCGAGGTCCATGCGCTCGAGGTAGTCGACGACGACGTAGGGGGCGTGCCCGGGCGCGCGGGGCGGCACGGTCACGTCGGTGTTCTTGGGCCCGCGGGCGTGCAGCACCTGCACCCCGCCGGCGGTGAGCGCGTCGGCGGCGCCCACGGCCACCCGATTGAGCGAGGCCGCACCCTGCGATCCGCCGAAGACCAGCAGCGTGGGCCGGTCGGGGTCCAGGCCGAAGGCGGCGCGGGCCTCGGCGCGGCGGGCCGGGCGGTCCAGCGTGCTGATCGCCGTCCGCAGCGGCATGCCGACGTGCTCGGCACCGCGCAGCGGCGTCCCGGGCACGGTGACGGCGACCCGCGCGGCGACCCGCGCGCCGATCCGGTTGGCCAGGCCCGGCAGCGCATTCTGCTCGTGCACGACGACCGGCACCCGCTGCCGGCGGGCGGCCAGGTAGGCCGGCAGCGCCACGTAGCCGCCGAAGCCGACGACGACGTCCGCGGACAGCTCGCGCAGCAGGGCCCGCGTCTCCGACACCGAGCGGACCACCCGGCCGGGCACCCGCAGCAGGTCGACGGTGGGCCTGCGCGGCAACGGTACCGGCGGGATCAGCCGCAGGTCGTAGCCGCGGGCGGGGACCAGCCGGGTCTCCAGACCGCGGGCGGTGCCCAGGCAGGCGATCCGCAGCCCGCCCTCCACGGCGCCGCGGCGCAGCAGCGCGTCGGCGAGGGCGAGCATCGGTTCGATGTGGCCGCCGGTGCCGCCGCCGGCGAGGACCACGCTGACGCTCACCGGGGCCGCCGCGGGGACTCGGGAGCGGTGGCGCGGGCCCGGGGCGGCGGCTGCCGGCGCGCCTCGGGCACCCGGCCGCGGCCCTCCGTCGTCCGCCGTTCGCGGGCGGGCACCCGCTCGCGCGGCGCGCGCTCCCCCGGCGGGACGGGGACGACGCGGGCGACCGTGCGTGCGCCGGGGACGGCGGCGCGGCGGGCGGGACGCTCGGGCACACGGTCCCCGGCCGGCCGCTCGGGACGGCGGCCGCGGCGCGGGCGCGCCGCCTCGACGGCCGGCTCGGGCACCGGCAGCAGCCAGCGGGACAGCCGGCCGCGGTCGGCCTGCCGCAGGTGCTCGACCGCCTCGGGCTCGGAGCGGGCGAAGCGGATGAGCAGACCCACGATGAACAGGGTGAGCACCAGCGAGGTGCCGCCCGCGGAGACCAGCGGCAGCGTCAGGCCGGTGACCGGCAGCAGCCCCACCACGTAGCCCATGTTGAGTGCCGCCTGGCCGACCAACCACACGGTGATCGCCACGCACGCCAGCTGCACGAAGCGGTCGGCCGTGCGCCGGGCGATCCGGAAGCCGGCCCAGGCCAGGACGCCGTAGAGGGTGACCACGACCAGGCAGCCGAGGAAGCCGAGCTCCTCGCCGATGATCGCGAAGATGTAGTCGGACTCGGCCTCGGGCAGCAGGTTCCACTTCATCGCGCTGTTGCCCAGCCCCACGCCCCACAGCCCGCCGGTCGCCAGCGCGTAGAAGCCGCGGATGGCCTGGAAACCGGAGTCGGACGGGTCGGCGAACGGGTCGAGGAACGAGGTGACCCGTTCCATGCGGTACGGGGCGAGGGCGACCATGAGGGCCACGGCCGCGACCCCGGCGGCGAAGAACCCGGCGAACCAGCGGCGCGGCAGGCCGCCCGCCCACAGCAGGCCGACCAGCACCAGGCCGAGGCTGACGACCCCGCCGAAGTCCGGTTCGAGGATGAGCAGGAGCGACAGGACGGCGAACACCGGCAGCAGCGGGACCAGCAGCGTCCTGACGGTGAGGAAGCGGTCGCGCACCGCCAGGATGTGCGCGCCCCACAGCGCGAACACCAGCTTGGCCAGCTCGGACGGCTGGAAGTTGGTGAAGCCCAGGTCGATCCAGGCCCGGGAGCCGTTGAGCTGCATGCCGATGCCGGGGACGAGCACCGCGACCAGCAGCACCGCTGCGAGCAGCAGCACGATCGGCGCCCAGCGGCGCACCAGCCCGACCGGCAGCCGCACCGCCACCAGCAGCGCGCCCAGGCCGATGAGGGCGAAGACGACCTGGTCGACGCCGGGCCGCCAGGCGGGCTGGTCGTTGAGCGCGGCCTCGATCGCCGAGGCGGAGAAGACCATGACCAGGCCGATGGCCAGGAGCATGCCGGCCGCGCCGACGACCAGCTGGAAGCTGGTCATGGGGCCGTCGAGCCAGGGCGGGGGCGCGAACCGGCGGACCGGCGTCCTGCGCCCGGTCGCCCCGGTCCGGCGCCGCCCGGGAGCGGTCGGGACGCCGGAGGACTCCATCCGGTCATCGTGACCGCTGGTCCGGGTCTCCCGGCGCACCGTGGGGGCGTGTCGCGGTGGTGAGGTGCTGGAACGGCCACTCTTCAGGGGCCCGCGTCGAGCCTGGGACGGCCCCCCTGCAGGGACCCGCCGCGAGCCTGTGAGCGG
>DATIMX010000502.1:0-5928 GCA_035474935.1 Geodermatophilus sp.
GAGTCGATCGTCTCCGGAGCGGTGCCCGAGGCCGCCGCCGCCGTGATCCCGCCCACTGCGCCGGACGTCCTCTCGGCCGACCGCGAGCCACTGGAGAGCGTCGTCCCCGTCGACGCCCTGGAGGCCATCGTCCAGCGGGTCGGACGTCCTCCGCTGCTGGTCCGCAACGACGCCGTGGAGCTCGAGGCACTCGCCGACTTCCCGGCCGGGACCGACGTCAGGATCAAGGCCGTCGAGGCCGGCGTCAGGTCCGTCGGCCGGGTCGAGTTCCTCAACCACCGGCTGTCCTGGGGCGGGACCGGGTGGGTGATCGACGGGACCGGGACCTCGCGCGTGGTCGCCACGAACCGGCACGTCGCCAAGCTGGTGGCCCGCCGGCTCGCGGACGGCCGCGGGGTGTTCCTGCGCTCACCGGCCACCGGCGCCCGGTACGGGGCGAACATGGACTTCAAGGAAGAGGTCGGGTCGCTGCCCGCCGATGCCCGACCGTTCCAGGTCACCGAGATCGTCCACCTGGCTGACGACACGGCACCGGACGTCGCCCTGCTGCGGATCACCGGCACCGGCCTGCCCGACCCGCTGCCCCTGGCCCGGGACGAGGCCGGCGTCGAGGAACTGGTGGCCCTGATCGGCTATCCCGCGTTCGACAGCCGCAACGACGTCGACGACCAGGCGCGGTACTTCCACGACCTCTACGACGTCAAGCGGTTCGCGCCCGGCAAGGTGATGCAGAGCCTCTCCGGTCGCACGGTGCTCAGCCACGACTGCACCAGCCTGGGCGGCAACTCCGGGTCCCCGCTCATCAGGCTCGAGGACGGCACCGTCGCCGGCCTGCACTTCGCCGGTGTCTACGGGGTGGCGAACAGCGCCGTCGGTGTCCGCACCCTGAAGGACGTGCTGGCGGGCGGCGGCCCGAGGGCGTTCGTCCTCCCCTCCCCGTCCGAGGAGCGCCCGGACGGCGTGCACGGTCCCGAGCAGTTGACCGGGCGGGCCGGGTACGACCCCGACTTCCTCGGCGACGGCCTCGTCGCCCCCTGGCCCGGGGTGCCGGACGAGGTCCGGGCGCAGCTCGCCCGGCCGAGCGACGAGGTCCCGGCCAAGCCGTTCGAGCTGCGCTACACCCACTTCGGCGTCCGGTTCTCCACCACCCGGCGGCAGCCGGTGATGACCGCCGTGAACATCGACGGCCGGTACCCGGTGCGGATCAAGCGCGGCCGGGACCAGTGGTTCGCCGACGGACGGATCCCGCCGGCCGCCCAGCTGGGTCGGGCCGCCTACGCCGACCCCGAGATCGACCGCGGCCACATGGTGCGTCGGGAGGACCCCAACTGGGACCCGGCCGCCCGGCCCGGATCGACCAGCGCCGTGGCCAGGCAGGCCAACGACGACACCTTCCACTACACCAACGCCGCGCCTCAGCACTCCGACCTGAACCAGGGCAAGGAACTCTGGCTGGGGCTGGAGGACTACATCCTGGACAGCGCCCGCACCCGGGGCTTCCAGGCCTGTGTGTTCACCGGCCCGGTCGCCCGGGACGACGATCCCGAGATCGAGCCCGGCGTCCTCGTGCCCAGGGAGTTCTGGAAGCTGGTCGCGATGGTCGACGCGGACCGGCCCGCCCTCCACGCCACGGCCTACCTCCTCAGCCAGGGCGACCTCATCCGGGAGCTGCTCGAGAAGCGGGACCGCACCGAAGCGGTCGAGGGCTTCGAACTGGGTCCCTACCGGACGTTCCAGATCGCCATCCGCGACCTCGCCGACGCGACCGGCTACGACCTGTCCGCGTACTCGGCCGCAGACCCGCTGGCGGCGGATCTCCCCGAGGACGAGGCGGCGCACCGAGCCCTACCGGTGTACGTCCCGCTGGAGAGCCTCGAGGACCTGCGGACGTGATCGAGCCGCCCGTGCCCCGGACCGTGACCTCTCAGCGGTCGCCCGAGGCACCCATCGGAGCCTGTCGGACCTCAGCTCGCACGCCGCCGGGTTCCTGCGTGAGCCTCGAGCAGCCGCCACGTCAGGGCACGGGAGCCGAACCCTCGAGGACCTGACGGCTCCCGCTCCTCGAGGCGTCGGCCCAGGTCACCGATCTGCTTCCCGGGTCCCCTCCCGGCGCCGCATCTGCGCCACGTACTGCTCCTGCGGGACCCAGCGCTCCACCATGGCGAGGCGCCGCCGCTCCACCTCGGCGAGACGACTCTCGGGTGCGGCCACGACGAGATAGCCGCTGTGGCGTTCCCACACGTCGAGGCCGAGCGGCAGGTC
Source organism: Geodermatophilus sp. (assembly GCA_035474935.1). GTDB lineage: Bacteria > Actinomycetota > Actinomycetes > Mycobacteriales > Geodermatophilaceae > Geodermatophilus. Next base: position 2,263 of record DATIMX010000502.1, read on the forward strand.
CAGCAGACTCGCGACGGTGCTGCCCGCCGGCGGAGTGAGGCGAGCGATCCAGGTCTGTTCGGTGTCGGCCATCGTCGTCCCCCAGAGCTGCGGCACGCGTGGACAGATCCTCGCTCCGCTACGCCCGCGGCGGCGCCCGGCGCACCGCCCCGTCAGCCTTCCGTCCTCTCCAGGACGCGCTGGATGAACTCGAACGCGGCGGGGCGGTTCTCCTCCCAGCACGGCTGGATCTCAGCGGCCGGCAGGATGAAGCCGCCCTCTTCCCAGGTGGCCGGGCGCAGTTCCACGGTGAGGGAGACGGCGTCGTACTCGCCGTAGGTCCAGTCGGTGGTGTCCCCCGCTGTCGGGTAGAGCGCCGAGGACTGCTGCGCGGTGTAGGTCCGGCCGTGCACCTTGCCGATCAGCCGTGCCATGTCCTCGGCGAGTCCCCGCACGACGCGGCGGTCGGACACGTCCCTGATCGGCTCGGACGTGTGACCCCACGGGTACATGATCAACTGCGAGTAGCTGTGGTATGTGAGGACACCGCTGAACAGCTCGCGCGCGACGAGGTCCCGGACCGCGCGGACCTCCGGCTCCGAGAAGGCCCGCGGGCCGACGTACGTCTCGTCCGCGGGGACGTGGCTGGAGGTGCTCACGTTCAGCGTGCCCCACATGTAGCCGTAGTTGCGGTTCGGGTCGACCCCGATGCTGCCGTCGTGGTTCCGGCGCCGGTTCTTGCGCCACAACCGGTTCGCCGGGGTCTGGGTGTGCTCGTGCCCGTCCGGGTTGACCATCGGGGCCACCCAGACCTCCGCCTGCTGCAACCACCTCTGCACGGGGTCCGACGAGGAGTTCTGCAGCACGTGCTCGGCCAGCAGGAACGGGACCTCGACGGAGATCCACTCGCGCGCGTGGTGGCAGCCCAGGAAGGCCACCTTGCGGGTACTGCCGCGGCGCTCACCGATCCGCAGGGCCCACAGTGGTCGTCCTTCGACGCTGCGCCCGATCTCGTGGATCTCGGCGATCTCGGGGTGCTCCTCGGCCAGGCGCCGCAGGTCCTGCTCGAGGGTCGCCGCGGTGTGGTAGCCGGTCACGGCGGCCTCGGTCGCGAACGTCGACAGATAGGGCTCGACCGAGCGCAACTGCTCGACGCCGAAGCCCATGGCCTCCAGCCGGGCGACCTGGGCTTCCTCGGCCTGGACCACGAGGTGGTCCGGCTTGACCTCCCACACGTCCAGCCCCAGGGGGGCAGCGATGAGGTCGGTCAGTGCGACCCGCCCGCTGGAGGGTGTGACCCTCACGATCACGTCAGCCATCGGTCTCTCCTCTTCCAGGGACCCGGCGCACGGTGGCCTGACCACCGCCGACGCCCGGTGAGCCGAGTGCGAGCCACACCCGCGCCGCCGGGCCCTCCAGGTGGATGCCGGGTCACGTGGATCGTCCGGGTCGCCAACGCTAGGCCGGGCTCCGTCACGGCGACATCAAGCCCTCGTCACGGCGCTCACCCGCGCTCCGTGACCCGGGGTCGCCCGGCTCCTGGACCAGGCCGTCACCCCGCGACGTCCTTGCGCGTCAGGCTCGACCCGACGCCACCGCCGGGGACACCACCGCTCGGGACCGGAGGACGGACTCCCCGATGGAGGGGTGTGCCCTGGTCGCCTCGTCGCGGCGCTGCGGGATGCTCCGGACCAGGTGGGTCATCTGCTCGGTGGGGAGCACGCCCAGCTCGTCGAGCAGCATCTCCCGGAAGAGGGTGTAGGCCCGCAGCGCCTCGGTGGTGTTCCCCTCGGCGAGGTGCACCCGCACCAGGGTGCGGTGAGCGCTCTCCCGCAGCGGCTCGGCCTGGATCGCCAGGTGCGCCGCCTGCACGGCCGTGCCGTGGTGACCTGCGGCGGCGAGGCGGGCCGCGACGGCCTCCAGCGCGTGCATCCGGTGTTGCCTGACCCGTTCCCGCTCGAGCAGGACCCAGTCGTCGTACCAGCCGGGGAGGAGGTCGCCCCGGAGTGCCGTGTCCGGCAGGAACACCTGGTCGGTCCGGCCTCGCGGGTCGAGGACCCGTTCGGCCCACACCTGCAGCTCCCGGACGTCGACGCGGACCCCGGCCGCGAGGGAGAGGCCGCAGGGCGTCCCCACGACGAGTCCCGGCGCGGTCCTGCGGAGGCGCCACAGCGCCGAGCGCAGGCTCGCCTGGGCCTGTTCCTCGCGGACGTCGGGCCACAGCCGGCCGGCGACCGCCGTCCGGGCCGGCCCGCGCGACAGGCACAGGAACGCCACCAGCCGCTGCACCCCCCGCGGGAGGTCGCTCACCACCGGTTCGGGAGCCTGGGACCGGAGGGTGAAGCCGTCGAGGAGCGCGATCCGGAACACCGGGGGAAGGTCCACGTCTGCTGGAGGGCGCCCCGGGCGCCGGTGATACAGCCGGGGACGAACCCCGGGGAGAAAGCCGGCGCAGCAGCGGAGGATCGGGCCGGGGACGACCTCACCCCCCGGTCCGCCACGGGTCGCGACCGGTGGCGGCCGGACGGAGACCCGGTGCACCGGGGCGGCCGATCCCCTGCCGGACGGCGTCCTCGTAGCCGGCCTCGATGCGAGCCCGGATGGTGGCCTTGGAGAGGTCGGACGGGCGTCGACCGCCTGGACGGTCGGGTCCGCACGCGGCGCTGTCAGGGATCCGCGACCCGCCGTCCCCCGCCCCTCCATGCGGCCCCGACTGCCCGCACGGCTCGGTCGACGTCCGCCTCCGTCGTGGACCAGTTCGACACGGAGACCCGCATGAGCCGCATCCCGTGCCAGGTGGTGGCGCCCATCCAGCACTCACCCGAGCGCTGCACCGCGGCCACCACCGCGTCGGTCGCCGCGTCGTCGTCCCCGAACCGGAGGAGGACCCGGTTGAGGACGACGTCGTTGACCACCGCCACGCCCTCGACGGCCGACGCCTGATCGGCGAACCGACGGGCCAGCGCACAGCAGCGCTCCACGAGGTCGGAGACGCCCGCACGACCGAGCTCACGGAGGGCGGCCCACGTCGCGAAGCCGCGCCCGGCGGGAGGACTCCGGGACGTGGTCCCCGGGCGCGCGCAGGTCTCCCTGTCCCTGCCCGGTCAGGTACGCAGCCGTGTACGCCATCGCCGCCCGGTGCGCCTCCGGGTCGGCGCAGAACGCGTAGCCGCTGTCGTAGGGGACGTTCAGCCACTTGTGACCGTCGGTACCCCAGGAGTCCGCGGCCGCGAGGCCCTCGACCAGGTGCCGGGTGGTCGGGCAGGCCGCCGCCCACAGTCCGAAGGCGCCGTCCACGTGGACCCAGGCCCCGTACCGGTGGGCGAGGGGGACGGCAGCGGCGAGGTCGTCGCAGGCACCCGTGTTCACGTTGCCCGCCTGCAGGCAGACGATGACCGGTCCCGGTGGACCGTCCTCCAGTGCGCCGGCGAGCGCAGCGACGTCGATCCGCCCCTGCTCGTCGGTGGCGACGGGGCGCAGGACGCCCGTGCCGAGCCCCAGCAGTCGCAGCGACCGGTCGATCGTCGCGTGCCGCTCCCCCGTCGCCAGCACCCGGATCGCCGGCGCGCCTCCGAGCCCGTCCTGTTCCACGTCCCAGCCGGCGTCGGCGAGCACGCGGTGCCGGGCCGCGGCCAGGCCCACGGTGTTGGCTCCCTGTCCGCCGGTGACGAACCCGACGGACGCCGT
>DATIMX010000503.1:0-2095 GCA_035474935.1 Geodermatophilus sp.
GGGCCGATCGCCGTCCAGGTGGGCAACACCGAGTGGCCCAAGTGGCAGACGGTCATGTCCGCCGACCCGGTCGACCCCGAGGTGCTCGCCGGCCAGGCCCGCAACGCGCCGCTCACCCGTCCGCGGCCGGGCCACGCCGACCTGGCCGGCATGCAGAAGTACGGCTTCGACGACGCCCGGCCGGTGCTCGAGCGGGCCAGCGCGCGCGAGACCGCGGCCCGGGTCGCCCTGGGCGCGATCGCGCGGGCCTTCCTGCGCCAGGCCCTCGACGTCGAGGTGGTCAGTCACGTGGTCGGCATCGGCCCGGTCGTCGTCCCCGACGGCGTGGTGCCCGGTCCCCACGACAACCCCCGCGTCGACGAGGACCCGGTGCGCTGCGCCGACCCGGGGACCAGCGCGCTGATGGTCGCCGAGGTCGACGACGCCCGGAAGAACGGCGACACCCTCGGCGGGGTCGTCGAGGTGGTCGTGCACGGCCTGCCGCCGGGCCTGGGCAGCCACGTGCACTGGGACCGCCGGCTGGACTCCCGGCTGGCCGCCGCGCTCATGGGCGTGCAGTCGGTCAAGGCCGTCGAGGTCGGCGACGGGCTGGAGACCGCCCGCCGCCGCGGCTCGGTGGCCCACGACGAGATCGTGCTGGCCCCCGGTGCGGACGGCGAGGCCCGCATCCAGCGGCTGTCGGACCGCGCCGGCGGCATCGAGGGCGGCATGACCAACGGCGAGGTGCTGCGGGTGCGCGCCGCGATGAAGCCGATCTCGACGGTGCCGCGGGCACTGGCCACCGTCGACGTCGCCACCGGCGAGCCGGCCGTGGCCATCAACCAGCGCAGCGACGCCTGTGCGGTGCCCCGCGGCGCCGTCGTGATGGAGGCGATGGTGGCGCTGGTGCTGGCCGACGCCGCGCTGGAGAAGTTCGGCGGCGACTCGCTGACCGAGACCCGCCGGAACGCGCGGGCCTACCTCGACGCGCTGACGATCCGATGAGCTCCGCGCGCCGTCCGCTGCTGGTCCTGGTCGGGCCGCCGTCGTCGGGCAAGACCACCGTCGGCACCGCGCTGGCCGGCCGGCTCGGGATCGCCTTCCGCGACACCGACGCCGACGTCGAGGCCGGCACCGGCCAGCGGGTCGCCGACCTGTTCATCGACCTCGGCGAGCCGCACTTCCGCGCGCTGGAGGAGCAGGCCGTCGCGGTCGCGCTCGAGGAGCACGACGGGATCCTGGCCCTCGGTGGCGGCGCGGTGCTCAGCGCGGTCACGCGCGAGCGGCTGACCGGCTACACCCGCGCCGGCGGCACCGTCGTCTGGCTCGACGTCGACCTGGCCTCGGCCGCCCAGCGGGTGGGGCTGGGCCGCACCCGCCCGGTGCTCGGCCTCAACCCGCGGGCCACGCTGCGCACCCTGCTCGCCGCGCGGGCGCCGCTGTACGCCGAGGTGGCCACCGTCACCGTGACCACCGGCGGCCGCGCGCCCGGTGATGTCGTCGACGAGGTGGCCGCGGCCCTCCCCGCGAGAGCGGACCGATGACGCTGAGGCGGGTGACGGTCCCGGGCGAGCGGCCCTACGACGTGGTCATCGGGCCCGGCGCCCAGCACGAGCTGGGCCTGGTGCTCGCCGGCACCGCCCGCGCCGTCGTCGTCCACGCGCCGCCGCTGGCCGGGCTGGCCGGCGGGCTGGTCGAGACGCTGCAGACCGCCGGGGTGGCCGCGGAGGCCGTCGTCGTCCCCGACGGGGAGGCGGCCAAGACCGCCGCGGTCGCCGCGGGCGTGTGGGAGGAGCTGGGCCGGCTGGGGCTGACCCGGTCCGACGCCGTCGTCGGGGTGGGCGGGGGTGCGGTCACCGACCTCGCCGGGTTCGTGGCCGCGACCTGGACCCGCGGCGTGCGCGTCGTCCAGGTGCCCACCAGCGTGCTCGGCATGGTGGACGCCGCGCTCGGCGGCAAGACCGGCATCAACACCGGCGCGGGCAAGAACCTCGTCGGCGCGTTCCACCCGCCGGTGGCGGTGCTCGCCGACACCGACGTCCTCGCCGGACTGCCCGAGGCGGAGTTCCGCGCCGGGATGGCCGAGGTGGTCAAGTGCGGCTTCATCGCCGACCCC
>DATIMX010000504.1:0-2357 GCA_035474935.1 Geodermatophilus sp.
GACTACGACAACGTGCCGGAGCAGGCCTTCTTCATGTGCGGTGGCCTCGAGGACCTCGAGCGCAACGCCGACAAGCTGAAGCGCGCCTGAGGAAGGACCGCCCTTCCCCCCACGCCTCGTCGAAGGACCCCGTCCTCCCCCCCTCGTAGAAGGACCCCCTGCTCCCCACCGCTCGCAAGCTCGCGGCGGGACCCTGCAGGGGGCCAGCGGGGCCGGGGACGGGGCCGGCGGGGCCCTGAAGGGTGGCCGTTCCAGTACCCCACCTGGCTCAGCGCCGGCTCCTGCAGGGGGCCACATCGCATCGCCGATAACGGCCGGGTCCCCAACGGGACCCGGCCGTTCCGTGTTTCCGGGCGGTGCGGCGGGTAGCCCCGGCGCGGTGGCTCGAACGGGTGGGTGTGGTGCGGGTCGCCTCAAGGGCTCCTCGCCCTGTGCCGATCTTGTGCGAGGACGCCCGGACCAGCTGGGCGGCGATCGGGAGAGAGCACGTGGACGGCATCACCGGGACGCGGGTGGACGGCGCCGACTGGAGCTGGCCGCCGTCCGCGGCGGTGCCCTACGTCGGCGGGCGGCAGTTCCACACCGAGGACTGGGCGCCGGCCTCGACCGTGCGCCGTCCCTGGGTGCGCGTGGGCCGCTGGACCCTGCTGTACCGCCGCTGCGCCTGAGGGAGACCCCTCCCTCCCCACGGGGTGTCCCGGACGGGGCCTTGGCGGGGACGGCGCGGACGCGGCGGATAGAGTGTGCCCGACCCGTCGCCGTGTCCACCCCGGACGTGGTGACCCGTACCGCCGGCCGGTGGACCCGAGGAGTGTCGTGGCGACCCTGCATGTCGAGTTGGTGGCCGTCGAGCGGATGATCTGGTCCGGCGAGGCCAACATGGTCGTGGCCCGCACGACCGAGGGTGAGCTCGGCGTCCTGCCCGGGCACGCGCCACTGCTGGGCCAGCTCGCCGAGGGCGGCGTCGTCACCGTCCGCACCGTCGAGGGCGAGGACATGGTCGTCGCGGCCCACGGCGGCTTCCTGTCGGTGACCGACCGCGGTGTCTCCATCCTCGCCGAGACCGCGGAGATCTCCTCCGAGATCGACGTCGAGCGGGCCCGCGAGGCGCTGCGCCGCGCGGAGGAGGCCGGCGACGACCCCGACGCCCTCGCCGCCGCCAGGCGCGCCCAGTCGCGACTGCGCGCCGCCGGTCAGGACGCCTGAGCCTCCCGCCCGCCTGACCGTCCGGCCCCCCCGATGACGACCGAACTACTCCTCCTGGTCGCCGTGGGGGTCGTCGTCGGACTGGTCGTCGCCTTCCTGCTGCGCCGCCGCTTCCTGCTCTCCGGGCTCGGTGCCGTCACCATGTGGCTGCGCTCGGCCGGCTCGCCGCGCTGGTCGGTGGGCGTGGCCTGGTACGGCGGCGACTCGCTGCTCTGGTACCGGGCGCTGTCGCTGTCGGTGCGCCCGCAGCAGCGGCTGTGCCGTGCCGAGTTCCGGGTGCAGGGACGGCGCCGCGCGGATGCCGGGGACGTCGCCCTCCCCGACGACGTCGTCGTCCTCTCCTGCGCCACCGCGGCCGGCCCCCAGGAGCTGGCCATGGACCCCTCGACCGTGACGGGTTTCCTCTCCTGGGTGGAGTCCGCGCCACCGGTGCGCTGAAGAAGGACCCCCATGCCCCCCAACGCTCACTGGCTCGCGGCGGGACCCCTGCATGGGGGCCGCCGTCACTCGGACGGCGGCCGCGCGGCGCGCTGGGCGTGCGCCCCGCTGTGCGCGCCCGGCTCCCACAGCACGTCGCCGCCGGGGTTGGCCACCCGCGCGAGGATGAACAGCAGGTCCGAGAGCCGGTTGAGGTAGCGCGCGGTCTCGGCGTTGGTGTGCTCGGCGTCGGCCTCCAACAGCGCCCACACGCTGCGCTCGGCCCGGCGGGTCACGACGCGGGCCTGGTGCAGCAGCGCGGCCAGCGGCGTGCCTCCGGGCAGGATGAAGCTGGTCAGCTTCGGCAGCTCGGCGTTGTACGTGTCGCAGGCCGCCTCCAGCCGCTCGGTGTAGGCGGCGGTCACCCGCAGCGGCGGGTACTGCGGATCCGGCGTGACCGGGGTGGACAGGTCGGCGCCGACGTCGAACAGGTCGTTCTGCACGCTGCGCAGCAGCTCGGTCAGCTCCGGGGACGGCGACCCGAGGGCCAGCGCCACGCCGAGCACGCTGTTGGCCTCGTCGACGTCGGCGTAGGCGACCAGGCGCGGGTCGGTCTTGGCCACCCGGCTCATGTCCCCGAGGTGCGTCTGGCCGGCGTCGCCGGTCTTCGTGTAGATGCGGGTCAGCCGGACGGTCATGTCCGGAGCCTAGAAGAAGGACCCCGCTGCCCCCAC
>DATIMX010000505.1:0-1886 GCA_035474935.1 Geodermatophilus sp.
GTCTGGCTCACCGGTCCGGTGGGCGCACCGCCCGAGCAGCTCACCCGCCACGTCCCGCAGGACCTCGGCCCGTACCGGCCGGCGTCGCTGCTGGTGGGCGGCCCCGGCCCGGCGACCCTCGTCGTCGTCGCCGCCCCCGGCGACCGGGTCGAGGTCTCCCCCCGGCTCCAGGTCGGCCCGCGCGGCACGGTCGCCCGGAGCTACGAGCCGGTCCCGGCGGACGACGGCCTCGCGGTCACCGAGGTCCCGACGACGGCCGCCGGAGCCGGCACCAGCGTCCGCGTGCTGCGCGACGGGCAGCCGCTGTACCGCGCCGGCGTCACCAGCCCCGCGCTCCCCGCCGGCCCCGTCGACGTCCCGCCGCTGGAGCCGCTGCGCCCCGCGACCACCCGTCCGGCCGACCGGCTGGTGACCGAGGCGCTCACCGACATCGCCGTCCCGCTGGGCGCCGAGCCCGCCGAGCTGCAGCCGCAGCTGCTCTGGTCGGGCACCCTGCCGATGCCCGAGGTGCCGGGCAGCGCCGCCGTCGTCGTGGGCCGCAGCCCCGGCGGCGGGCTGGTCGTCACCACCCGGGCCGGGCAGCTCGGCCGCTCCGGAGCCGGGCGCACCGTGCCGTGCGGCGTGCACACCCCGCCGGGCACCACCGACGTCGCCGGGCTCGTCGTGGCGCGGGTCTGCGACCTCTCCTCCCCCGAGACCGAGCCGTCCGACGCCGGCCGCTGGCTGGTCGTCACCGCGCCCGCCCCGGCCACCGCCGCCGCCGTGCTCGACGAGCGCGGCGGCGTGCTCGCCACCGTCCCGCTGCCCGACGGCGGCGGGGCCGCCCTCCTCCCGGCCGGCGCCCGCGAGGTGCGCACCCTCGACCCGACCGGCCGGGCGCTGGCCGAGGTGCCGATCAGCGCCGTCGCCACCGAGCCGTTCGGCGACTACGGCTCCGGCGAGGTCCGCTAGGCGCGCCGCGGTACCGGCACGGTTCCCAGGTCCGCCGCCACCACCAGGTCTCCGTCGAACACCGCGGCCGCCTCGTCGGCGAACCGCGAGGGGTCGGGGTAGCGCTGGGAGAAGTGGGTGAGCACCAGCCGGCGCACCCCGCACTCGGCGGCCACCGTCGCCGCCTGCCGGGCGGTCAGGTGCCCGTGGTCGCGGGCCAGCGCGGCGTCCTCCTCGAGGAACGTCGACTCGATCACCAGCAGGTCCGCGCCGTCGGCCAGTGCGGGGACCGCGTCGCACAGCCGGGTGTCCATCACGAACGCGACGCGCTGGCCAGGGCGGTGAGCGCTCACCTCCTCCAGCCGCACGGTCCGCCCGCCGACGTCCAGCGACCCGGAGCGCTGCAGCCGGCCGACGTCCGGGCCGGACACCCCGGCGCGGGCCAGCTCCTCGGGCAGCATCCGGCGGCCGTCGGGCTCGACCAGCCGGTAGCCGAAGGACTCGACGAGGTGGTCGAGCCGGCGCGCCTCCAGCGTCCACGACGGCCCCGAGGCCACCGGCCCGTCGGCGGTCAGCGGCTCCTCGCGCAGGTCGACGACGTCGTGGAACACCGACGCGGCGCGCAGCCGGCCGAAGTACTCCCGCCCGGACGCCGGGAAGTGCGCGACCACCGGGTGCGCGACCCGGTCCAGCGACATCCGCTGCACCACGCCCGGCACACCGAGGCAGTGGTCGCCCTGGTACTGCCAGCGGTCAGGCAGATGCCAAATGGACCGTTCTAGCTCAGCCGCCCGACGGCAGATAGCACGAGGCCCCCGCGTCGGGGGCCTCGTGTCTGCTGCGGCGGGCTCAGCCTCCGGCGACGGCGTCCTCAGCGGCCCAGCCCGCCAGCATTCGACGAGTAGGTTCTATTGGCCCGCTCGGTCGAGGGGTGCTGTAGGCGCGGGCGGAGGGTG